>NZ_JBFSUV010000033.1:0-60429 GCF_041467515.1 Vibrio sp. 10N.247.311.12 | reverse complement strand
CGGCAAGTTATCCGCTAAACACCTGCACCCTAGAAGGGATAAACAACAAGATAAAACTAATCAAGCGAATGGGGTATGGGTATCGAGATACCGACTACTTCTTGGAAAGCCGCGATGAACCACAAATAAGCGGCTCTTTTTTAGCCCAATTTTCTGCTCTTAAACCTTATCGACTGTATCCGCCCCATGAACCCACGGGACGATATTGTTAATACGTGAGCGCCGCAATCACACTGTTAGCGCTAAGGAACCTTTGAAACCGTCATCAAAGCTCACTCATAATAAGCTATTATTTACAGTAGATTTCGGTTAATTTTCCAAAGGCCATTATGAAAAACAAACTGAGTTTAGCAATTCAAGCATACTGCAACTGGATTGATTCAAACATTATTGAAATTGCTTATGTCGGTTCCATTCTAGTTGTGATTCTAACGCTCATCATCAATCTTATTTAGGCTTCCATTTCCTAAATATTAGTTTCCTTTACTCATTACCGAGCTTTTCTAAAAGCCTCAGAGTTAAATCAATCACCTCATGGATTTGGAGTTTTACGCCTTCAAATAGCTGCGTGAGCGGATCTATTTTTGAGGTTGCAGCTTCAACAATGACTGATTTACCTCAACGATAAACTGATAACCTCTCATTCAATGAATCCTATCTTTTTAACCATTGCCTTGTTCGTTTGTAGGGGCCCGTCCTCTATACACGACTATTGGTTACGCTTGAATGAGGATACTATTGAATTAGAATGCCCCTCAAACATATATCGCCTTGGTTATTGAGAAACAAACAGAATGAAACAAACAAATCACATCGAACAATGCCAGCAAGAAATTTTGAGCTTTTCGGACCGATTACATCAATCTGGTTGTGCGCCTTACTCGGTAGCTCAATACACTCAAGCTTATGCAAAACGCCAGAACATTGATGTCTCTATTGATGTGACCCCGACAAAAGTCATCACTATTTTTGAGCAACCCACGCAAAAAGTCGTGATGGAAAACAAAAAACCACCCTCGGTTAACTTACGTGATTTAGTCGCAACGCTTAAAGGGTTTTCGACTCATTCCCATTACGAAGGTTCAGAAACCTACTCGAATCGTACCTTGTGCTTTGCCAATTTATTGCTTCCGCCATGTTATTTAATGTTAGTTGGCAGTACTTATCTGGCGGTCGGTTTATCCATTATTCTGGGCGCTATAGCCTGGCTAGCACAAATTTTCCTGACTGGGCCAAGAAGCATTCTTGTCGAGTTCTTTGTCGCCTTAGTAGCCAGTTTTTTAACCGGTATGATAGCGGCACAGGTTCCCGGCTTACCAACATTGGCACTGTGCATTTCTTCCATTGTCCTTTTTATTCCTGGGTTAACCGTCACCAACGGCTTAGCCAGTCTTGCTCTCAATGACTTTCGGTCAGGTATCGAACTGCTTGCACAAAGCGCACTCATAGTAATGAAAATATTCATCGGCATTGTTATGGGGTTAGGCTTAGCCAACATAATCAATCAACCATTATCGGTACCGGTATTTATTGATGAAATCCCATTCGTTCTTCATGTCACCGCACTGATCGGGATTTCTGTCGCTATTGGCCTTATTTTCAACGCAAGTATGACAGAAATTCTCTTAGGCCTTCCTGTCGCGGCAATTGGCATGTGGGGGCCACATTGGTTTACTTCCGATTGGGTTGTAGGTACATGGGTAAGCACAATACTCATTACGCTTTACGGGTTGGGGATGGGAAAATTGCGTCACGTTCCACCACTCATATACATTATTCAAGGGATCATCATTCTTGTCCCCGGTAGTCGAATCATTGTCGGAGCAAGTGAGTCCTTCTTTGCGACCTCCATTTTACCCATTCCGAATATTGGTCTGTCCGCCTTGCTGATGTTTGGCGCGATTATGGCGGGACAAATCATGGTTTATTCTATATTTAGTCGTCATTTTGATTCCATCATTGAGGACTAACCATCGAGCTAACAATCGCTGATCAACACGCCCCAATAACCCACGATTGAGTCTTTATCTGCTTTTTGACGTTAAACGATTCTGAGAAGGTACTGATGAACAGAGTCTCGAAAATCGATAAGACTATTTTGTTTCAGATGGCGAGGGGAATGAGCAATATGGATTTGGAAAAACCGAATAGAATCGAAATTAGCCAATAATTCAATAAGATAAGGATGCTTAGGATGAGTCAATGCAAAGTAGGCAGAGGTAAGCTAGGTATAGGCAAGCGCTAGGTTGATAGGCTTGCCATCTACTCCATTTCCGTTCTAACTACGCCACCAGTGCGTTCAGTTTTTTACGCATACTCTCTTTATCAAGGCCACCTTTAGGTCCAATGAAGACTAACCGTGACGAACGAGATTCATCATCTTCCCATGCATCTCCAACCGTCACATTGGCTCGCTGACCCGTGCACTGAAATACACAGCGATGATCAGGACGATCGGTTAAATTTAAAATACCTTTCATGCGATAAGCATCAATTGAAAACTGTTGCAGTAGAGGATACAAACTTTGTAGATTAAGCGGTTGATCAGTTTCAAAGCTGAATGTTTCGAAATCATGGTTCACGTGATGACAGTGCTCATCATGACAATCATGGTGCTGGCATTCCTTTTGATCAGCCGCTATTTTGTTAGTGACAAAGCGCGTACTTTCAGGGGCATCAAATAAGATAGGTAAATCCACTTCGCCGAATGAAATATCAATCAATTTAGCAAACGGAGCTTGTACTCGGCACCATGCTTTGACTTGCTCTAGTTTATCAGCATCGACTAGGTCAACTTTATTAACCAGAACAATGTCAGCCACTTGAATTTGCTGCTTCGACAACGTCTCCATTGGGCCTTCTAGCCCTAAAATGTTTTCCGCATCGATCGTCGTCACGATTGCATTTAAAGGTGCGTGTGCTTGCAGTTCCGGATCTTCAAATTGAAGTGCCACTTCTTTGGGTTCTGCGATACCTGAAGTTTCAACAATAATATGGTCTGGGCGTTCCTCTAATGCGAGTAAACGCATTACCGAAACGACTAGTCCTTCTGCAAGGTTACAACAGATACAGCCATTCTCTAGGCTGATCATATTTTCACTTTCAGATTTAACTAACTCCGCATCAACATTGATTGATCCAAAATCATTGACGATCACAGCCATGCGCATTCCATTTGCATTGGTTAATATATGGTTTAGTAGGGTCGTTTTCCCTGCTCCTAAAAATCCGGCTAAAATTGTTACTGGAATAGGCTTCTTGCTCATAGCATGCTCTCTTTCGATTTTCGTTGTCTATATTTACTCGGTAAGCAATAAAAAAGGTTGAGCTAATGCCCAACCTTTTAAGTCAGGATAACTTAGCCAGTAACTTTGTTGCGAACCGCTTCACCTGGGTTTGAATCTAACAACATTTCACCAGCTTCAATGATAGGTGTCCCGTTTACAAGTACGTATTTCATGCCTGTAGAAAGGGCATTTGGTTTATCAAATGTTGCAACGGCTTTTACTTCATCAAGTTTGAAAATAGCTAAATCAGCATCTTTACCTACTTGAATACGACCTTTATTTGCCATTTGTGGCACAGCATCCTCAAGAATACGACATGCGTTTAAGCTAGTTCTTTCCATCGCTTCTACTAGTGTTACCGCTTTGTATTCCTCGACATATTTTTCAATAAAACGAGAGAAACAAGCAAGTGAGCGAGGGTGAGCTATTGCGTTGCTTGGAAGTGGCCATACATCACCTTCAATTAATACGCCTTTATCATCCATCCAAGGCATTGCATCTGAAGCGATAGCTGCACCTGGGAACAATACTGAACGGTCCATTTTAGCGCGATCTTCTTTGTTCTCATCGGGTTTTAAGAAGTGCATGACAACCACGGTACCGGGCGCTGATGCTTGTAGTTCAGTGACTTTTTCTTGGTTTAGTGCTTTACCATTCGCTTCCATGTAGCTAGCGCTTGGTACACCCCAACGTTGTAACCAATCGTCACCACGGAAAACTTCTGCGCCAATAACGGAAGAGCCAGCACCATAAGGATAAGCTTCAGTAGTAACGGCTAAACCTTGATCAATGGCGGATTGAACTAAATCGGCACAATCTTCGATATCTTGTACTGACGTGCTGTTGAGGTGACAAATGTGCATGTGTGCACCCGTTGTCGCCGACAGGCTAATGAGTTCTTGGTATGCTTCAAAGCTTGATTTTGGCTCTGCGCTGTTTAGGTAACGAACGTGAGTGTAAGTTGGTACTTCATAGCGTTTTGCTAGTTTAGCAAGATCATAGTACTCTTTGTGGCCATAACCTGGTGCGTAACCCGCGTTAATACCAATGCCTAAGCCCCCCTCTTTAAGACCTTGCTCAACCGAGCCCAGAATTTGTTTTAATTCATCTGGGGTTGCTAGGGTATTTTGCCAATTGTTTTTAGAAAAAGCTTTCTGGAACCAAACAATCGTACCATCAGGAGCAGGCATCGTAGGTTCTTTTGCTTGAATACGAGCGTAAGTCCATGCTACAGAAGCGCCGTAATTAATCGGGCGACCTTCAGCAGCAGTAATATCGTAGTACGTTCCGATTGGGAATAGACCAGATTCCATCTCAAGAGCGGTGGTTACGCCATCGAATGCTTGAGCACGGGCAGCAGGAAGTTGTTGTCCGTGAGCGTGCATATCGATAAAGCCAGGTGCAACCACGAGACCTTCAGCATCGATGATTGTTTTGCCTTGCAGCTTTTTGTCTGAGATTGCAGCAATACGCTTACCTTTAATACCGACGTGACGAATTGCGTCGAGTCCAGTTTCAGGATCAACAACACGGCCATTTTCGATAACGATATCAAATGGCCCTTTCTCGTTAGGCATCAGTTTGATGTTTTGGCCAACCAGTTTTTCAGGGGCTGCATGTAAAACAGAGGCAAAAGGCAGTGCCGCAGCCCCAACCGCTAACTTAGTCAAAGTCGAACGTTTATCTGTATCGACACCATCAAGTAATACTTGCGTAGCGTCCAATTCATTTGGGTCGTAATTTTTCATATTGATACCTGTTATGTTTGTTGTAAAAGAATATTAGTTCATGATTGCTATGAAAACTATGCTGCATGTAGAAAAATCAATCGATTGACTAACACCCACCTTTCCATCATTAGAATCCACTGCCAACCGTTATATAAAACGCGCTGTCAACGTCACTAAAAGCGAGGTCTACCCCCATGTGTAACCCATATCGGCAAGCTATCTGATAGCGAAATCCAGCACCATACGCATCGACACTTTCATCGTCTGACAGACTGCCCTCTACTGTCGCTTTATCCAGGCCATAAAACGCAGAAACGGTCCAACGATTATCAATCGCATTATCGTATTCCGCGACAACACCCAGCCCAGAGGTCACCGAGCTTTCGCCCATAAAATATTGAATAACGCCATTGATAGCGTTATTCACATCTTCATTACTGGTCTCAAACTCTACCGAGCTCTGGCCAATAATCTGTTTCACACCCAGCATCAATGGTGTGTTTGCCACTCGAAACTGGAGCTGCTGAAGCGCAGCGACTCCCGAGGTTTTTGTGCCGAATTGAATCGTTTTGTTGTACGACGCACCTATACTGAACTCTTTGAAAATATCGAGGTTCGCCTTTCCAGCGCCAACGCCACCCGTATATCGAATGTTATCTTTTAGCCACGACGGTATCACCGTTAATGTCGGTATCAGAACCTGCGCCATATTCAAAGTCCCCACCATGAATAAAGACATACACGGGTAATGACTCTGAACCATTGATCTCCGAAGGACGCCAAATATTAAGATTCAAGCAATCTTCAGATTGCTCTTGCTGGGTTATTTTAAGCTGTGGGCACACGGCGCCAAATTGTGTCGCATCTATAGCGCTATCAGCATTGTGTTCTAATTGACGGAGTGACTGTGCTGAAAACGTTGTTGATCGGCGTAAGTGATTCCTTTAAACGCTTCAATGGATACGCGTTGCTCGTCACCTGCTAAGGTATTGATCACAACAGACTCTCTATTTGCGAAAAGAGTCGCGTCCCCGATGGATACTGAAACCTGCTCTGTTGGTAATGTCTGAAGCGGTTCTGGCTTAATAGGACGTGAGCTGGTTTCATCACTACCCCACGCAGAAAGAGCAACAGTGATAGCGATAACCATGAGTGAGCGATGCGTTAAATTCATGGTTGTACCCATAAATGTGTTCGGCCATCTGACCTGATATTGGTATCATCAAACCTGAGAATCCCTATGCTCAGCCATGCTCATTTCTGGAGTATTTGAAGTATTTTTTCTTTATGGTGCGATATTAATTCACTCTTTAAATTTGAATAAATCGCTTATGCAGGACGTGATCCTACATATATTCACTACCGTGAGTGGATGTCGCTTTTTATTTATCACAAAGACTTCTTGTTGTACCTTCTTTGGCTGACTATCTAGGGTTGATAAAATTTCAACGGGTTCTTGAAATAGCTCTATAGGGGGTTGCTGTAACTCTCCTTCTGAAGCTTCAAACTCATCAAAGAACCCAAATATGTTATTAGAGTCCGATGGCATAGTTAGCACCAAACGTAAGTTTCGAGGCCAAAGCCAATATTGTTGAGGTCTGTTTTGACTTGACCCGAAGAGGTCCAAGGTAGAAGTGCGTCGATATCAGGCTCTGCTTTCGCGAGCTCTTTCATGCACTTGACCATGTAGTCTTAGAGGATAAGACCGTTGGCTTTTGCAGTCTCGACGATACTGTAAAGCATCGCGCTCGCCTCAGCACCGTTTGGTGTGTTGGAGAATAGCCAATTTTCCCTGCCAATAACCAGCGGTTTAATTGCGCGTTCAGCGCGATTATTATCGATAGATAAGTGACCATCGTCGATATAACGAATGAGTTTAGGCCATTACCCGAGCTTGTACTTTATTGCTTTGCCTAGTGGGCTAGAGCCTATCACCTTCTGGGTTGTCATCCATTGGTAAAGCTCATCCAGTATCGGCTTGGCATACGCTTAACGCTCTGCTTTGCGTTCTTCGGCAGGCGCACCTTTTAAGCGTGATTCTATCCCGCAGAGCTTTGGGGGGTTAGCCAGCGCTTTATCAGCCTTGCCCGATTTACCTTCCCCTTGAAGCTTCTTCGCGTCCATGAACTTGCGTTAAGCACCCCACATTAGTGACGTGATGCAGACCATGATAAGCCGTGTAGCCATCGGTTTGTAGATAACCGTTGTAGTCACCTAAAAAGTCCACGGGGCACACCCTCGCGCGACTGTTTTGATAGTCGTACAAGGCGATTTTTTCACATTCGGCAGTGCCGCTTCGGGCGAGTCAGCGCCTGAGCAGTAAAGCCACATATAACACTGCTTCTCTTCTTTGAGCACATTGAGCGGCGTTTCATCCGCCTGAACCACCACTTGTTGAAGTAGGTTCTCCTTCAAGGCCGCATACAGCGGGGCGAACTTCTCACTGACTTGGATAACCCACCTTGCCATGGTGGCGCGTGATAGCTCGATACCCGACTGGGTAAACAGCGATCATCAATCAATGCATTGGGTGCTAACTCTTGTCCTCCACCCGCTAAGCGACCATTACAAAAAGCACCCACAAGGATCTCGCCGGTAAAGCTGCCTTTGTCTATGGGCAACGTGCCACTGTAGGGCTTAAAGCCAAGTGCTTTCACCACACCTGTTAGTGTATACGCACCGCCACCGAGAAAATCTTTAAGCTCGACTGGCATTTCAGCTGTGACTTCAGCACCAAAACCCGCCGCAGCGACATTCATAAAATAGCGGTCATTCGCACGCACGCTATCCACCGCAAACGCCTTGCCTTCCACCGCTAGTTCAAAAGCACCCGAAATATCGTTAGATATTCCCGTTGCGGTAGCAAAATCATTCGCAGTGCCCATTGGGACAAGCGCCAGTTGTGGTCTTTCACTGGCACGGAACAGGTTGAGCGCGTTAACGGCTTCATTCACCGTTCCATCGCCACCGACAACAATCAGACGCTTAACACCGTCGCATATTGCCTCGCTTACCAAACGAAACATGTCCGACGATTCCCAAGTCACTCTAACTTGCAGGTCAATATCATTGTCCCTCGCCGCAAAGATGGCTTGCCTTAATTCCGGGATATTGGCTTTCTTTCCGTTTAAAATCACGCGAATGCTGTCCATGGCTATGTCCTTGTATAGGCTAACTTGATAACTCTTTTGCTGCCGCTTTGATCTTAGCTCGTAACCACTTATGGCTTGGTTCATTAGTACGGCTTGGATGCCAAATCATACACATATCGAGGTCTTCCAACTCGAAGGGTAATGGTAGTGTTTTTACCGCGTACTTTTCAGCAAAACAACGCACTGATGAAATAGGCATTACTCCGATGTACTCAGAGCCTTCGATAACAGGAAGCATCTCTACAACGCCCGCTGCGCGATACACGATTCTACGTTTCTCAAGGTCACTATAGTGCTCAGAGCTTAATAAGCTTTTGCGCGCATGCCACCTAGAGACCACCACATGCTCGAGTGCTAAGAACTGTTCCATATCGATGGTATCGCCAACCGTAGGATGATCACTACTACACACCACGACCAGCTCTTCTGTAGAAATCACCTCGTACTTAAGCATGGTTCTTCCTTTAGGCGTCATATCAACAATCACGTCGTGTCTTTGCAGCCTTAAATCAGACTCATAGTCTTCGGTAAACAGAGGATGAACCTCTAACGCGATACCTGGTGCGACTTGGCTGATTAACCGCATGACTTTTGGCATCATTTCGTAGCTCGCCGCCGAGACGCAGGCAATGGAAAACACGCGGCCTGAGGTTTTAGGATCGAAGTCTCTTGATGCGGATAAGGTAGAAGTAAAGTTTTTAAGTGCAGCGGCCATTGCAGGATAGATATCAATAGCGAATGTGGTTGGCTCTACGCCTGATGTGGTGCGATGAAACAGTGGCTCATCATAGATATCTCTCAACCTTGCAAGTGCTTTACTCACTGCTGGTTGGCTTATATCCATGCGATTAGCAGCTCTAGATAAGTTCTGCTCTTCATAAATAGCGACAAATATAGGAATTAGATTTAGTTCGGTACTTTTCATACAGTTCCATATTAAAGAAACAGGTTCT
Source organism: Vibrio sp. 10N.247.311.12 (assembly GCF_041467515.1). Taxonomy (NCBI): domain Bacteria; kingdom Pseudomonadati; phylum Pseudomonadota; class Gammaproteobacteria; order Vibrionales; family Vibrionaceae; genus Vibrio; species Vibrio sp. 10N.247.311.12. Next base: position 51,307 of record NZ_JBFSUV010000033.1, on the reverse strand, counting down.
CCATAGTAGAGAACCTGTCGATTATGTTCGATGCGAATGACTAAAGTTTGCTACTTAGTTCTATCTTTTAAGTCTGGCAAGGCTTTAGGGATTTTCAAGCGAGCAGCAATTGAACGAGAATTGCTTGAGTTTGATGTGTCACTGGGCAAGTTACGTAACCCTTTCCATAAACGAGTGAATACGTTTTTATCTTCACATCCTTGTTGAAGGGCTTCGCTATCTTCTAGCCAACGCTTTTGTCCATTTGATTTACCATGTTGCGCTTTATCCAGTTGCACTTTATTCAGTTCTAACTGAGAGGTTTGGTTTCGCAATTGACGGTAGATAAAGGTTCTTAATGCAGCCCAATTACCTTGCTTAACTAAACGACGTAGTACCAGCCAACTCGGTGTTGGGCGGTTTGCGTAGTAACGCTTAACCGAAACAATCAACGCAATGCAGACTAACAACACCAAACCAACACTAATAAACACCGACATGTAGGCCTTGATGAAAGATTGGACTGTGTGTTTGGCTTCAAACACTTCGCCTTTTATCACCACGTTTTCAAGGCGTTGATTCCTGCTGTCCCACCACTGAAATGAAAACTCTGGCAACGTAAATTCACCGCCCTGCTGAATAACATAAACCGTCTCCTCAATTCGACTGGAACGGTAGTTACCACGATCTTGAGTATCATCTAAACGATTAGGTTGCGGGTAAGCTTGGTACTGCTGGGTCGATTCATTGTTCAACACATCCGGCAGTAATACAGACAAACTGTCTTTGGCCTTGATGGTTACCGTTCGAGTAATGGCATCGCCTACTTTTAAGTTTTCACTCGAGCGTTGCCATTGTTGCTCTGTATCTACTTCTGTTGCAGAAAACCAAGGCGATTCATTATCAAGTAAACCTGAAGGCAACGAAGCTTCAAACTTAATTGGCTGCGTGTAAAGCGTGCCGCCAACGTTAGAACCATCAGGAGCAGAAACTTGAACGCGAACCGGCACGGTTGGAATAACAAACTCGCCAGAAGTCATCGGATAGAGCATCACTTCCCATCGTTGACGCGACCATGTAGTGCCATTGACCCGTTCCGTGTAATTAGTCGCGAGTTGGTTACGTTGCTTAGCGATCACGTTAGGGATTTCGATACTGCCGATTCGAGTCCCTCCTGTTAACCAGCGCGGCGTCGCCACCTCAATATTTAGAATTACCTGCTCATTAACGCTCACTTTAGTCGGCGTTATCTTATCGCCTGACTTTGGCTTTTCCCCTACCCAAGCGATAAGCTCAACGTCACCACTTTTTTGGAGATCGAAGATATCGGCAGCAGAAGCAACAGAAGGAGAAAACCAACTCAATATAAGAGTCATCGACAGTAACCACTTATGGGTTCTGAATCGCACTCTCTTTGATTGAATGGCTTCAAGAGCTAAATGATATCGACTCATTGGGTTTGCTCCTGTTTTGACGCTTGTTCGATGGAAGGTGCAGGGTCTCTTAATTGAATTTGGAACTTGGACTTTAAGAAGAACTTAGGGTCCGCTTCGACTCGTTTTAACCACTTATCGGCAAGCTCTTGGCTACCCAAAATTTCATTGGCATTAAGTGTTTCCTTCAACATAACTTCGGCTACCGTTTGTTCTTCTGCGCCGTCCCCCGTGCGTGGCTGGTCATCAGCTAATTCTATGGACTCCTCAAGCCCATCAGATACCGAAGAAGATGCTTGGCTTTCACTGGTGCGATTAACCTCTTCAACAATGCCGCTTAGAACCGCCAAATTGTTTTCTATATCGGCTTTCAGTTCTGGTGACAGATCGGGCTTTTCACTCAGTGATTTGAGTAGATCGCGAGCAGCAAGGTACTCTCGCTGTCGAGCTAAAGCACTGGCTGCGCTATACAAACCATAATCGGTCTTGGTTTGCAAAAAGGCACTGTGAGCTAACTTAAAATCACGAGCATAGTAATAAGCTGCGCCCTTTCTCATGGGATCCTTAAAGTGCTTTGCCGCTTCAAGGTATTCTTTCTGATTCAACAGGCGTTGACCTTGCTGGTCGGGCGTTAACCATAAGTCCCACCACCATTGAGCTGTTTTGTCCCAAGCCGTAACCGACTCCACCACAACTGGTTTCTCAGCGGTTAAGTTGACTGTTTTCGCCAAAGTGTCTGGTGAATACATGCTGCTTGTGATCATAAAACCAACGACACACCACTGCACCAGCCACCCTTTTCTGAACCACAACAACATGATGATCGCCATTGGAATGAGCAAACCATAGCCCATGTCTTTCCAAGGCATTGAAGATTCGCCGTTGAGCTGCATGTTTCTTTCAACCGCTCTGTTCAGTTGTTGGATATCCGAATCATCAACGGTCACCTCAATCACTCGTCCACCCGTCTTACTCGCTAAGTTACGCAGTGAATCTAGGTCGACTGGGTTATCGCTCACCACATTACTGTTTCCTGCGGCTAGAATGAGCAACTGATACGGATTGTCGTTAAAGAAACTCTCGTACGCCCTAATGGTGCTTGGGTTTACACCATCTGATACCAACAGTACAGAAGAGCCTAACTCACCAGACAGTTGCTGATTAATCAATGGCAGTGCTTCTTCTGCTGACTTACCTGATACCGGCATGATATCGGGTGTGATAGCCGCTAGAAACGGTTCGAATACCTTGCTGTCTTGAGTGACGGGCATCGCGACGTGTGCGCTGCCTGCGTAAACCACTAAGCCCGTATTACCGCCTTTCCGAGCCGCTAATAAGTCTCTAATCTTCTGCTTAGATCGTTCCAAGCGACTCGGTGGTAAGTCTTTAGCGAGCATAGATTCACTGTTATCAAGCACAACCAACATCGACGCTTTGTCTTCACCAAAAGGCGAAGCCTCACGCTGCCATGTTGGGCCAGAACAGATAATGATGGCGATAGTTACAATCACCACCAATAGCTTCAATGGCAGCTGCTTACGCCAGCCTGTTTCGCCAATCGTCAATGCATCACGTAAGTGTGCAGGTAGAATGTCTTTCCACGTTGGTTTGGTCTCTTCTCTCCAACGAACCCATAGCAGGAAGAACATCGGAATAAAGGCCAACAACCACAAAGGTCGGATAAAATGAAACTGGGTAAAGAACTGTTGCAGAGTGAGAGAATCAGGCATCATCCTCTCCTTTCAATTTTTTAGTTTTAGAAGCCAAAAGCGACCTTCTACGTAAAGTCGCCAGACTAAAGGCAGTCAGATACATCACAACAACAATCGCCATTAAGTAATGGTGCAGCCCCTGTTTAGGACGATAAGTGGTACTTTCATATAACTGTGGTTCTAGTTCACCGATTTGAGCGTAGGCTTTGGTCAGTTCGTCGCGGTTAAGCGCCTCAAAGGCTTCGCCACCAGACTCTTGAGCCACTCGCTTGATGGTTTCCATATCCAGAGCCACTTCACCAACGGTTTGCGGATCGCCCATCGCAATAACGTGAATTCGAACGCCCTTAGCCTTAGCAACTTTTGCGGCATCGATAGGCTCAACAAAGCTTCCGGTGTCATTGCCATCAGTTAGCACAATCACAACTTTCTCTTTCACGTTCGCATCAATACTTGAATCTTGAACCGCAGCACTTTGCTTTTCGCTTTGTTCAAACACCTTAATCGCCAAGCCAATTGCATCACCTAAGTGCGTGCTTTGTCCTGCCATCGCCACATCGGTTTGATTAAGCAGTTCAAGCCACACATCTTGGTCAGCTGTAAACGGTGTTTGTACAAACGCTGCATCACCAAAAAGAATCAAACCGAGTCGGTCCCCTTTTCGGGTAGTCGCAAAATCAGCCAACACTTCTTTGGTCGCGTCCAAACGAGATATTTTATCGCCCCGCTTAGAGGTAAAGTCTTGTTCTGCCATTGAGCCAGATAAATCGACCACTACCATCACATCACGACCTAATTGTTCGCGAACTTGCGGCTCACCAAGAATGGTTGGTTTAGCGAGCGCACACACCACTAATGCCCAAGTAATAATCAACGTGGTTCGTTGCCACCAGCTTGGTGTTAGCTGGCTTGCCCCTTCAGACGGCGCTTCACCAATCGCTTCAACCAATTCACTGAAAAATGGCACCTTGATGGCCATTTGCTTGGTTCGATAAGCTGGCACAGCGAAGTAGACCAACAAAGGCAGAGGTAACGCAATAAACCACAGCGGATGCGCAAATTCAAAGCTGGAAGATAAAACATCAAACATTGTCTTGCCCCTCAACCGTTACCTGTACATTCGGCTTGTGAAGTTTTAGCCACATCATCGCGGTTTGAATTACCTCTAAACGCTGTTCAAAGCTCAAACGCACATTAGGGTCAATTAGGCTTTGCATCCATAATTCCGAAACTTCATCGGCAAAGAACGCATTGCTGTTTTCACTCGTGTTGGCGCTAACAGGCAGATAAGCGTTCAAACGGTTCACATAAGCTTGGCCAAACAACTTGGCATTACTGCTGTCTAGGTAACGAAGCACCACTTTGAGGACTTTAAAGGTTCGTTCGGTTGAGTTCTTGTCTCTTGCATCCAGTACCATGAGTTCTTGAAGCGCTTCTTTGCGATAACGGTTATTCCACCACCTTAACGCCAAGCGATAAGCCAGATAGATAGCGACCAATAACAGAATAACGCCAAGGATCTTCCAGCCGATCGTTTGAGGAGCCCAGCTCACACTGTCAGGAATGGCGACATCATGTAGGTCGCGAAGGATATAAGTACTTGGAGGCGTATGTTCAACAGCCATTTAGCGCCCTCCCACTAGTTTCTGCAGCTGTGATATGTGATTGCCCGACGTGTCTAATTCTATATAAGGGAGGTTTTTCATCGCCATCAATTTAGCAAGGGACAGTTTCTGAAGTGCCGCTTTTTGGGCAAGGCTTTTACTTGCGAGGTTAACCTTAGATTGGCTATCCAGATTAAGTTGAAAGCGACCATCACCCACCACCCAGTTTGCGCTTGCCAGATCTTGAGGCAATGATTGTTCTAATGGATCGGTGACCATAATGGCTAAGATGTCGTTGTGTTGTTGCAGTTGCTTTAGTCGGTCAAGATGTTGCTCTTGGCAATCTCGCCAATCACTAATAAAGATTAAGGTCGATTGCTTTAATCTCATTCGTTTTATCAGTTCAATCCACTGGCTAAATCCAACACCTTCGCTATCGCTCACACTGACACCTAAGCTTTGATTAGCCTTGGTAAGATGTTTTAGCTGAGCCAACAAATCAGATTGAGAACGTTGAGCTTTGGTATGAAACAGTTTTTGGTGCGAGGCCAAAACGAAGCCGACACGATCACCATCTTTCAGCACTCGACATCCACACAATGCCGCCACTTCGGCAGCCACAACAGATTTCATGGTGTTTTGAGACGCAAAGAACATCGAACTGCGCTGATCGACACAGATCATCACATTACGGTCTTTCTCTTCGGTATAGCTACGAACATGAGGCTTACCCGTTCGCATCGTAACTTTCCAATCGAGATTACGGATATCATCACCCAATTGGTAATGACGTAATTCTTCGAAGTTCAAACCACGACCACGGAACAAAGAGTTATGTCTGCCCGAAAGTACGCTGCCCGCTTTTAAATGAGGTAACAGTGAAAACGACTCAGCTTGAGCCTGAATTCGCACTAACCTTGAATAATCACAATACAGTCGTGGATCAAGGCCTTGCGATTTGGGAGCTTGTGTTGGCTTCGCCATGACGCCCCCTAATTATCCGATCTCAACATTATCAAGCAGTTCTTCAACCACTCTTTGATGGTCAACGCCATCGGCCAATGCATCATAAGAAAGTGAGAATCTGTGGCCTAATACGGTAGGTAGCATCGCTCGCACATCATCTAACGTGACATGGTCACGCCCTTGTAACCACGCATAAGCGCGTGCACATTTATCCAACGCAATGGAAGCACGCGGGCTTGAGCCAATCTCAATCCATTTAGACAAGTTTGATTCTGGGTAACGCTCTGGCTTACGAGTTGCCATGACCAAGGCCACAATGTAGTTCTCAACTAAATCGGAAACGGCAATGTCTGGAAGTTGTCGGCGTGCCTCAAGTACCAACTCAGGTTCAATATGTTGTGGAGTGACTAATTCTGAACTGGTTTCGCTACCCAACTCCTCACTGCGCACCAGTCGAATGATGTCACGTTCCGCTTCGTCTTCTGGGTAGTCGACCGTCACTTTCATAATGAAACGGTCCATTTGCGCCTCAGGTAGCGGATAAGTACCTTCTTGTTCAACTGGGTTTTGAGTGGCCAATACCATGAACAAGTCAGGAAGGATGTGAGTTTGGCCGCCCACGGTTATCGTGCCTTCCGCCATAGCTTCAAGCAGAGCCGCTTGTACCTTTGCAGGCGCACGGTTCACTTCATCGGCTAAAACAATGCTGTTGAAAATAGGACCCGGTTGGAAATGCAGTTGCGGCTTGCCATCAAGCTCTTGATACACCTCCGTACCCGTCACATCTGACGGCAGCAGGTCAGGAGTAAACTGAATTCGACCAAAACTGGTGTTCAGTAGATTCGCCAGCGATTTTACTGAGCGAGTTTTCGCAGTACCGGGAAGCCCCTCAAGAAGCACATGTCCATTAGTCAATAACCCTATCACCAGAGCCCGAACGACGTGGCTCTGACCGATAACACTTTTCTCTGTTTGTTCAATCAGTTGGTTTATTGCTTGTTGCGCATGGTTCATAGGTCTTCCCTTAATTCAATCTGGCTGCGTACATCCTACTCACAAGCCCCATAACTATTAGTTATACACATGATAAACAGTTATAAACGCGATAATTGGTTACAAGCGGAATAAGCAGCAAGCTCGATAGCCAAGCTCACCTCATCGCTTTATTTAAACCTAGCTTTCAATTGGTTAATGGCTTCCGGCGGTGCCACTTTGCTCAATGATGAAATACATTGCTCAAACGCCTTTGGTACGCCCGGTATATGACTGTTTCGCGCCAACACTTCACACTGGGCATACAGGTGCTGTGGGTTGCGGCTAAATTGGTAAGCCTTATGCAGTGATTGACTTGCCGCAAGCACATCCGATTTTTCCAAAGCCAATCCGTACACATACCAATATTGAGGGTCGGTTTGCGCAGTTTCAGCGGCTTGTTTAAGGTAGTCCGTTGCTTGTTCGTAATCTTTCACACGAAGCAGAGACAATCCTGTGCTGTATGGCAAAACACTCGATTTAGGCTGAGCTTCAATACCTTGCTTCAAGGTCGACAACGCTTTTGCCTCGTTACCTTGCGCTCGATACAAATCCGCTAAATTGGCGTAGCTGTTTTCGAAATAAGGCTCAATCTCGATAGCGCCTAGATAAAACTCAATCGCTTTGTCGTGCTGGCCTAAATCTCGGTAAACGTTGCCTAGGTTAGTACGTCCAAATCCTCTGTCGGCATTAAATTGCTGTATTTCAATGTACTCTTCTAATGCAGGCTTGATTTGGTCTTTCTGCAGAGGGTTCATTTCTCCCCAATAACGCACTAATGCGCCTGCGGTTTCTGAACGAATCGACAATACAGGGTCTTTCAGTAGCGGCTCTAGAATTTGCCAACGGTCAGTGAATGGGAAACCAGACGAGCCTTGTACAACACCCAAACGGATCATTTCATCATCATGTTTCACCGCTCTTGCCAGCGAAATAAGCGTATTCTTACCCGTATTACCGCCCAAACGTTCTAAGCTCGATGCACGAATGATATTGCTTAAGCTAGAGTCCTGAGCCGAGTATGCCAACGCATCCTCTGCACCTCTGTGCCCTATCGAGTCAGCATAAAAGGCAACGGCAAAGTGCTGCTGATTACGATACTTAGAATCTGGGAACCACTCACCGATTTGCTTATCTGCCCACTGGTCGGTTTGATCTGCATGACAGCTAGTGCACACGTTCGGCGTTTTAATGTGTTGGCTAATATCAGGACGTGGGATATGCCAACTGTGGTCACGCCTTGGGTCGACCTCCATGTAAGTCGTCTCTGGCATGTGACAAGTCGTGCATTGTGAAGCTTCAGTATTCGCTTCGTGGAATGTGTGCTTTTCAGGCGTGTATTCTGATGCAATATGACATTGGCTACACACGGCTTCTTCCGCAATTTTTAGTTCAGCGGTATGAGGATCGTGGCAGTTAGTACATGTGACGCCTTTTTCAGCCATCACGGATTGAAGGAAAGATCCGTAAACGTAATCTTCATCGTAGATTTGACCATCGTTGTGGTAAAGCTCTGGGGTAATCAAGCTCAAGCGATACTTATCAAAGAAAGACCCGTTAACGTGATCACCCGTTTCATTTAACTGAGTACGACGGCTGTGGCATTGAGCACAGGTTTGAACTTGATTGGTATGGATGATGTCTTTTGGTTGCAGGGTTGAATTACCCTCTTGATAGATCCACTCTTTGACCGACTTCGACAAGTCGCGGTCAAAACCATAATGCGCCGAGACTGGAGCATCCTTTCCACCGTTAGCTTTGGCTTTCTGTTTATTTGCTAACAAGGCCTGTTCAACGTGCACGCTTGCAGGGCCATGACACGCTTCACAACCGACATTGATCTCCGACCAAGTAGTATTATAAGTGTTGCTCGCGCTGTCGTAGTTTTTCTCTAGGTTCGTTGAATGGCAATCAGCACACATGAAGTTCCAGTTTTGACCGCTATTGGTCCAGTAGAATTCATCGGTGTTGGTGGTATCAGGATAGAGGTGAAACCAGCGTTGACCGCCTTCGCCCTCAGTGCGAGAATCCCAAGCGAAAGGAATCAACTGTACACGGCCGTCTTCAAATTCAACCATGTATTGTTGTAGTGGTTCAAAGGCAAAGGTATAGCTGATTTTGTAATCTTTAAAGTGGCCGTCTTGCCCTTCAATATTGACCCAGAACTCTTCGCCCTTGCGGAAAAATCGGTTGGGTTTACCGTCATGAGTGAATGTTTGATCGTTGAAATCGCCTAATACAGATTCGTCTGTAGCGTGCTTCATCGCCATATCATGATGAGAGCCCTCCCACGCTGCGACTTCTTCACTATGACAATCAACACATGCTTCCGAACCGACATAGCTGGCCTTTGAAATATCAGAGTTGATATTAGGGTCTTGCTCGTTGGCATAGGCGTTCAGACTGAACAGCGACAACATCAGTGAAGACAAGATTGCGGATAATACTGCGACTCGCTGGTGTTTCAATCCGTTTACCAGTGAGCACAACCATGCAGACATAACATTCCTTGTTTTTATACATCCTTATGCTTAATAAGGTAGACGTAAAAACAACGAATTTACAATTATTTAGTGGCAATGAGCTCGATAGTTGTGACTCATATTCACGACCGGGATTTACTCATCGGTATGCGCATAAAAAAAGAGCTCCTAAGAGCTCTTCAATCTGTTCAGTTTCACTCAAACAATCACTTACTTGTTATGAGATTCCTGAAGTTTTTCCATTACCTGATCCAAGCTAAAGCTCGCGGCTTTTTGGCGTGGCGGGTATTCAGCAAAGGTTTCTAGGAACTTGCCGACATACGCCTGTGCTGGAACGAACATATAAGCATGGTCTAACAACCAATCGTAGTATGTATTCGATGTAATGTCTGCGTTTTCGTATGGGTCCATACGCAGGTTAAACAGCTTAGGAAGACGTAACGTCACGAACGGTTCAGCCCAAATTTGCATGGTACCCGTCGCACGCTGCTCCATGAACACCGCTTTCCATTGGTTGTAACGAAGCGCCGCTAAATCACCATCATCGGTAAAGTAGAAGATCTCCGAACGACGGCCTTTCTCTTCTTCACCCGTTAGGTAAGGAAGGAAGTTGTAACCATCTAAGTGAACCTTAAACGTTTTATCACCGGCAGTATGACCTTTGAGTAGTTTCTCTTTGATTTGGTCATCACCAGCGGCGGCAACGAAGGTTGGCATCCAGTCCATATGGTGCATAATTTCGTTAGATACGGTTCCTGGTTCAATCTTACCAGGCCAACGAACCATTGCTGGTACACGGTATGCGCCTTCCCAGTTGGTGTTTTTCTCACCACGGAACGGGGTTGTACCCGCATCAGGCCAAGAGTTCATGTGAGGGCCGTTATCCGTTGAGTAGAAAACAATCGTGTTGTCTTTGATACCCAACTCATCCACTTGCTTCAATAGTTGCCCAACGTGTCGATCGTGCTCAACCATACCATCAGCGTAGTTACCGACACCAGTTACGCCTTTACTGTCGGCTTTCACGTGCGTTCTAAAGTGCATACGTGTCGCGTTCCACCACACGAAGAATGGTTTGTCCGCTTTCACTGCGCGATCCATAAAATCAAGTGCCGCGTCTAGTGTTTCTTCATCAACCGTTTCCATACGCTTACGCGTCAGTGGACCGGTATCTTCAATCTTGCCATCAGCGAATGACTTAATGACACCACGAGGGCCAAATTTCTTACGAAACTCAGGATCGGTTGGGTAATCTTCATTCTCTGGTTCTTCTTCAGCATTTAGGTGGTAAAGGTTGCCAAAAAATTCGTCAAACCCGTGTGCTGTTGGAAGGAATTCATCTTTATCGCCAAGGTGGTTTTTACCAAATTGACCTGTCATGTAACCCATAGGTTTCAGCATTTCTGCGATTGTCGCGTCTTCTGCTTGTAAGCCAATGTCTGCGCCCGGCAAACCTACTTTACTCAAACCCGTTCGTAATACACTTTGTCCCGTGATAAAGGTAGAGCGACCCGCAGTACAAGATTGCTCTGCGTAATAGTCCGTAAACATCATCCCTTCTTTCGCGATGCTATCAATATTCGGGGTTTTGTAACCCATGAGACCGAAGGTGTATGCACTCACATTGGATTGACCAATATCGTCCCCCCAAATAACCAATATATTTGGCTTTTCAGCCGCAAAAGTGGCGCTGGACGCGGCCATCATCGCTGTACCCAAAATCGCTAATCGACGTTTAGCGCCATATTTCGCTGTCATAGAAACCTCTTCGTAAGTTATTTGCATCCTGCCCTACAACGTATAGTCCATTTTTTACACATGCGCGAGATTCCCTAAGCTATTAATCTTTTTGTCATTTTTATTGAGATACGGATACAGAAATCATCGATAAGGTTTACGCCAACAAACATGATAAGGATCACACATACAAACTAAGGCTTTATTCTACGTACCCACTAGAGCTGATATTAATCAATAGGTTACCTAAGCATCATAACGATTGGTTATAAGCACTATAAAAGGACGTAACGGAATTTTGAGAATAACATTTGCTCATCGATGCGTTGTTCTAACGCATTAATCTTAAAAGTGAATCGGAGTCCTTATGGGTACTAAAATTAATAAACTAGCATTAGGTGTTGGCTTATTAGCAGCTTCTTCAGCGGCAACAGCAGCAGAAAAACCAAACATTCTTGCTATCTGGGGTGATGACATTGGTGTATTCAACATCAGTGCATACAACAACGGTATGATGGGTTACGAAACACCTAACATCGACCGTATTGCTAACGAAGGCGCACTATTTACTGACCACTACGGTCAACAATCGTGTACTGCTGGTCGTGCTGCATTCCTAACAGGTCAAGAACCTTTCCGTACTGGTCTATTGACTATCGGCATGCCAGGTTCGGACCACGGTATCCCTGATTGGGCTCCAACGATCGCAGACCTTCTTAAAGAACAAGGCTACATGACAGCTCAGTTCGGTAAGAACCACATGGGTGACCAAGACAAACACCTTCCAACGAACCACGGTTTTGACCAGTTCTTCGGTAACCTGTACCACCTAAACGCCGAAGAAGAGCCAGAAACATATTACTACCCTAAAGACCCAGAGTTCCGTAAGAACTACGGCCCTCGTGGTGTAATCAAGTCTACTGCTGACGGTAAGATTGAAGATACTGGCCCAATGACGCGTAAGCGTATGGAGCATGCGGATGAAGAGTTCCTAGAAGAATCTCTAGCATTCATGGAAAAAGCGGTAAAAGCTGACAAACCATTCTTCATCTGGCACAACACCACTCGTATGCACGTGTGGACTCGCCTACAAGAGAAATACCAAGGTAAGTCAGGTATCAGTATTTATGCTGATGGTATGTTAGAGCATGATGACCATGTTGGTGTGCTTCTAGACAAGCTGGATAAACTAAAAATCGCTGACAACACTATCGTAATTTACTCTACCGATAACGGTGCTGAAACGGTTTCTTGGCCTGATGGCGGCGCAACTTACTTCCACGGTGAGAAAGGTACAACTTACGAAGGTGGTATGCGTGTGCCTCAGCTAGTTCGCTGGCCTGGGACTATCAAACCTGGAACTAAAATCAACGATATCATGGGCCACCAAGACTGGATTCCTACTCTACTAGCAGCCGCTGGTGATGATAAAGTGGTTGAGAAGCTAGCATCTGACAAAGGTGCAACTTACAACGGTAAAAACTGGCGCGTACACCTAGATGGTTACAACTTCCTGCCTTACTTCCAAGGTAAAGAAGAGAAAGGCCCTCGTGACAGCATGCTTTACTTCTCTGCTAACGCTGAGCTAAACGCAGTACGTTGGAATGACTTCAAGATTTCGTTTGCTGTGATGGATGGTAACATTGTGGATGCAGTTCGTTTCCAACCAAACTGGCCTCAAGTTGTTCACCTACGTGCTGACCCATTCGAGAAAGCACCGCACGAGTCTGGTATGTACCTACGCTGGATGGCAGACAACATGTGGTTATTCGTTCCAGTAGGAAATCAGGTTCAAGAGTTTATGACGACGCTACCAGATTACCCTATGCAGAATAGCCAAGTACTGAACCCAGGTAACTTCAACCAGAATGCTTACATGCTTCAAGGTAAACTTAAGCAACTAGAAGCAGCCGCAGCACAAGCTAAATAAGCTACTCTAGATTAAAAATGTAATAACGAAGCCGTGGTGACTGAATGCAGTGACCGCGGCTTTTTAGTATCCAATACAAATAACATAAGACGCGAACCGCCAACTAGTACAATTCACACCCAACCTACCCTCTCATTTTTCAAAAATAAAAACTCACACTAGTCAATGTGAACCTTAATATATGACCGTTGCGTTAAGATTTCGCAAATTTTTTCAAATCCTTATGACATGACTTGAATTGGAGTTCTTACCATGCGATTGTAGTTCAACTGCCCATAAACAACTGTATGATTATGAAAACATTAAAATCCATCGCGCTGCTTTCCACAATTATCGCAGCGCCACAAGTGTTAGCTGACGTAACAATTGAAGTTCCTTCTAGCGCAGATGCTTTAGTCGAAGTCTTAGCTGTAAATGAAGCTAAACCCGATCTTGACGGTGGTTTCTTCTCTTCGAGCAAAACGATCACCGTTCCAGATGGCGTAAACCAAATCGTTTTCAAATATCAACTGGCTTTCAGCCAAGGTAACGACCGAGAGTTTGTCGATAGCGATACCATTATTGCTACTTTTGATGCGACAGACACAGCATTGACGTTTGACATGCCTAAGTTCCGTAACACCAACGAAGCGAAAAAAGGCCTTCAAAACTTAGATTGGAAACTGGTTGATGAAAACCAAAATGCAATCAGTGTTAAGCAAGACAAACTTATCAAAGATGGCATGCAGATTGGTCGTAAGTACCCGCAAGAAGCGAAGGAGTACAACCAGAAAGGCGGCATCGCTGCACTTACAGTAGGTTCTAGCGCGGGCGTAGCAGCTGCTGTCGCACAACCGGTAACGCTTCCAACAAAGATTGACGGAAATGCAGCAAATACAGCTGAAGAGATGCTCTATTTCTGGTACGAAAAAGCGGATGCTGAAACCAAGCAGAAATTCAAAGACTACGTGAACAAGTAGCTCAATGAGCTTAATTTAAGAATGAAAGAAGCTGGCAAACTGCCAGCTTCTTTTTTGTCTTCATCTAGATGATTTAGGCTTATAGAGATTAAGCAGACTCAGTCGATAACACTTTACCATCCACTTTAGTTGGCCATCCTAGCGCTTTATACTCAGCTGCTAGTAAATGGGCACAGCGGCTAGAAATTCTGGTCAAAATCAGCTTTAGCTAAGTAACCTTGAACAAGCTCTCGATATTGCTGCTTCAATGGCGCTTCAATAAAGCTCGCGTCTATCGCATTCAAACTAAACAGCGCTAACTCCTGATGCGTCATCTCATGAGCTTTGCTCACCGCATTAAAGTTATCCGACATGTAACCACCAAAATAAGCAGGGTCATCCGAGTTAATCGTTACAGCCACACCCTTTCTGAGCAGTTCGACAATGTTGTGGTCTTCCATCACATCGAATACACGCAATTTAATATTCGACAGTGGGCACACCGTCAGTGGCATTTTGGTTTCAATCAGCTCTTCGATTAGAGCTTCGTCTGTCATGCACTGGACACCATGATCCACTCGACTCACGCTGAGCATTTCAATCGCATCGACAATGTTTTGAGCCGGCCCTTCTTCTCCTGCATGCGCCACCGTCAAGAAGCCCGCTTGTTTTGCTTGTTGGAATACACGCTTGAACTTCTCTGGTGGGTGTCCTAATTCAGAAGAGTCCAGTCCAACCCCGACGATCTTATCTTGATGCTTCAATACCTCTGCGAACGTTTGAAGGGCGCTCTCTTCAGATAAATGGCGCAGAAAACATGCGATGATTTGAGAGGTAATGCCCAACTCTTTATGACCCTGTTCAAGCGCACGATGAATGCCGTTAATAGCGGTGTCGAATGCAATGCCACGATCGGTATGTGTCTGAGGATCAAAGAAAATCTCAGTATGGATAACATTGTCGGCTTTACAGCGTTCTAGATAAGCCCATGTTAAGTCGTAGAAATCCTGTTCTGTGCGCAGTGCATCAGCACCTTGATAATAGATATCCAGAAATGACTGTAAATCATCAAATTCGTATGCGCGTCTTAGTTGCTCTGGGGATGAATAAGGCAGCTCAATGCCATTGCGTTGAGCAAGCTGGAAAAGTAACTCAGGTTCGAGCGAACCTTCAATGTGTAAATGCAACTCTACTTTTGGGAGCCCTTGAATAAATGCGTTCATATTTCACCTACTATGGATTTTAGGTGTGCACTTACTCTGAATAATAGACAGGAGGTTTTCTTGAACGCCATTACAAAGAGTAAGAACACAATTGTGATCTAAACCCTTCGTAATCAGCACTTTGCGGGAGCTGGTAGAGACCCCCAAACCATATCATTGGGGTTATACGAAGCAAACGGTTGCTACTATACAGAGTTTAATGGGAATTTCACTAATCAATTGCTCATTAACCGATTTCTAAAGCAGGAACCTGTTTGGTTCGATCTCAACGGTAATCTGGTCGTATTCTCGACATAAGCAACATATCGATGTACTTACCCGCTTTGAACGTACTGAGTCTTTTTGTGCCTTCTAACTGAAAGCCTACACGTTCATACAAAGCAATAGCGGCGTGGTTATCGGCATGAACCTCTAACTCAAGACGCACGAGATTAAGCCAGTTATCCGCCTGATTGATCGCTTCTTGCATTAACGCCTTACCGACCCCTTTACCATGCATATCCGGGTAAATAGCAATACCAAGACCAGCGCAGTGCCTGTCTCTTACCTTGGTGGTCATGAATAAAGTAATGTGACCCACTACTTTGCCGGAGACTTCCGCAACCAGAGTGAAATGGTCTGAATGACCAAACAGTCGCTCCACTTGTTCAGAACTAAGATAAGGCTTTTGTGAGGTGTTTTCTGAAACTGAAGGGCGGCGATAAATATCGAAAATATCTTGGCTATCCGTTGCTTCTAAATGTCTAATTTGTATTTCCAAAGCGCTTCCTTATCCTATTATTTCTATCCATAAGCTAATTTTCATATTACGGATAGCAACGGGAACCTACAACCTTTAAAGGTGTAAGTGCCCGAAATAATTAAACAAATAGTAAGACTGAACTTAAACTTCTGCTTTGATGAGTATTTTTAAAATAGTGTGAATATCAGAATTTATAATCCACACCCACACTCGCTAATACTTGCTCGGAGTTAT
This sequence comes from Vibrio sp. 10N.247.311.12, assembly GCF_041467515.1. NCBI lineage: Bacteria > Pseudomonadati > Pseudomonadota > Gammaproteobacteria > Vibrionales > Vibrionaceae > Vibrio > Vibrio sp. 10N.247.311.12. The sequence goes on along the minus strand of NZ_JBFSUV010000033.1, from coordinate 35,294 downwards.
AGAAATCGATATTAGAATCTATGCTTCTTAAACCCAGTAAAGTAATGAACGCCCAATCTTTATAGCCCATCAAACCACTAAACTCATAAGCTAAGAATGCACCGAATTCATTCTCTTCACGTACTTGCCCGTAAATTGGATTCGACTCATCATATTCACGATCACTTGCATCTAGGGTGACAACAAAACCATGACGACCGATTCTCTTCGCGTAGTTTAATTCAATACCATAACTATCGAAGCTGAGTGCTCCTCCTTCTGCGTCTGAGTGGAAATACACCATTGAAGGAACAAATAGACCTGCGTGGTTTGGTAAGATAAAGCGGTATCCTGCTTTGGCGTACACATAGGTTCTTTCCCTATCCAGCAGCACAGTATCTTCCGGAGATAAGCCTTGGCTACCAGATAGCTCTTCATCAACATCTGATTGCCCAAATGCGAGATCCGTTCGAAAACCAGTTCCACCGATATTAGTGAGCTGCAGTCGTCCTACATTACCTTTGACATCCGTTTCATTTCGATTAACGCCAACAGCATACGGATCCGTCCAAGCCTTACCCGAGATAAGCGTAGGAAGAACAGAAAAGTCTAATATAGTGCCACCAGAAAGTTGGTATCTATAACCGATCTCAAACGCGATGGTACCTGTTGCAATATCCTCTCGTGTCGTACCCGCATACACTTGGTGAGTCAGCGATTCGCCAAAAGTATATTGAACAGTACCCAAAAAGCCGAGTAGCCCTTGGTTTTCACTCTCCCCTTCCTGGGTGTTGGTGGCTTGATTCGAATCTTGTTCAGTACTCAAATTACTACTGTCAGAGTAGAAACCGGCCAATACACTGAAGTTACCGCTGAAGCCTTCACTTGGAGCAAGGCCGCTGTATGCAGGCATTGAAGCCAATGCAGAAAAGACTACTGGTAAAACAAACCTCATATTCACATCCATTACTTGAATAATCACCAAATAACTATAATCATCAAAATGGAATTATAACAAGCATTTAACAATATAAGTTTATTCGCTTGACGCTGTCGATATCGCTAACCATTCACTCAAAGACACAACAAATTGATCTATCACGATTGGGCTTTCGTAATACCTCTCGAAAATAACGGACAAAACTCAAAGGAAGACAATATGTTTAATAAATTAATCAAAACCATGTCAGTGCTAGTTGCGACGCTTCTTTTTACGGCTTTTGCTCACGCTGATCACCACGGAATGAAGAAAGATATCGTTGACGTGGCGGCTGAAAACGGCTCTTTCAACACCTTGGTAGCAGCGGTAAAAGCGGCAGGCTTAGTTGAAACATTGAAAGGTGACGGTCCCTTCACAGTGTTTGCGCCAACGGATGAAGCGTTCGCTGCGCTACCAGAAGGAACGGTTGATATGCTGTTGAAGCCAGAAAACAAAGACAAGCTGATTGCAGTACTGACCTATCATGTGGTGCCAGGGAAAATAATGGCGTCTGAAGTGATGAAACTTGATAGTGCCGTAACAGTGCAAGGCGAAGCGGTAATGGTAGGAATTGATCACGGCAACGTGATGGTCAACAAAGCGCAGGTCGTGATGGCAGATGTTGAAGCAAGCAATGGTGTCATCCATGTGATTGATGCTGTATTACTGCCTAAATAATAAAGATGAACACAAATCAAAGGTTCTTAGAGGGTGTGACAGGCTCACACCCTTTTGACGTTTAAATACCAAGTTAAGATCGGTATCAAACTAGCCGAACCTGCCTTTATATAAGCAAGAACCCGGATTACATAAACAAGCGCCCGAATATCAGAAAGGCCGCCATCGATACCACCTTCGTGAAGACCACTACCCAGATGCAGTCACCAATACTAGAGTGCGTCGCTTTCCCGAGTAGGAACACAAACAGAATCAACCCTAACACCCAACCTACTGTTGGAATCAATGACACCAGAGCAACGATAACAGCAATAGTAAGAAGGGATTTAAAATCTGCGACCACGAAAGACATTTTAGAGGCGATGTACATACAACATGCGGTGATTAATGCGTCCATCACAAACGCTAAAGCTTCAATACCCACTTTACTTCCTTCACTGATATTAGTTGAAGTGAATATTATCTCTAAAGAGATGATTTTTCTTGAATAAGAGAACAAAAAGCAGGTGAAAACTGTGTCAAAAATGAGATTACCGTTCGTCTGAAGGCATAGGTTTATTTGTTCGAGTCTTCTAAGCCTTTGACCAGTGCTCGCGACCGAGTCTGATTTGCTTTTTGATAGGCATCAAAGCCATCTTCGCGTTTACCTCCGAACAAACAAAGAAACGAGTTGATGACAAATGAAAAGAATGAGATGACGACAACAAAGAGAGGAAATAGCCCCGACACCCCAGCATCTAAGGCAAGAACGCCAACAGCGAAGGACAACATCGACACCAATGTATATAGTTTAGATCTACTCACATGACTCATGAACAACACTCCTTGTATTCATTCAATGTTTAGATTAGACAAATTATCTTGCACACAATTTGAACTCATCGACAATATCAATAGATCAGGAAAAGTTATCCTTAAAAAGGTTTTTTAATATTTCAAACTCGGTTTCTGTATCCCTAAGAACACGAGTCCGCCTATTCAGCTGCCTTGTCCATCTTCAACTATCTTTTCCATCACGTAATTGGTCAGCTTTACGCCACGCATTTCGACTTCCTGTTCATTTACTACCTTAAAGCCAAGGTGCTCATAAAAAGGCCTTGCGGTAATACTTACTTCAGAGAAATATCTCGATATACCACGAACTCGACCCACAGTGAAAACATGTTCCATCAACGCTTTCCCGACACCCTTCCCTTGATATTCGTGGTGACAGAAAAAGTGATCAATCAAGCCGTTGGGTTGCAGGTCAGTATAGCCAACAACGCAGCCATCGAGCTCAGCCACAAAGGGTTGTAACCCATTCATACGCTTTTGCCATAACGCAAAGTCAAAGCTACTGGGTGCCCAAGCTTCGACTTGCTGTTGAGAATAATCTCGAACATTCACGTTACGTACGGTATGAAAGAAGATCTCCCACAGTGCTTTGTCATCACTCGCTTGATAGTTTCGAATTCTAACCACAACATACTCCTTTTTATCTTAAGTCCTTTCTGAGGTGCAAATAAACAGCTGAATCAGCAAGCTTTATAACCTAACAGCCTCAGCTTTAGAGCAAGATATCAACGATAAAACACAGCGAGCCAGATCGTCACCGTATCTTTATCTGTGCCAATAACCTTGTGCTTTTCTCTCGCAGCAATATTGGTGTAATCCCCTTTAGACAAGGTAACAACGCGTCCATCTTCAAACTCGATGACGCCTTGACCTTCTATCACCATCACCCATTCATTCTCATCTTGATCATACCAACCCTCTTCCGGGGAGCTGTGTCCATGCGACAATATTCTTTCAATTCGAACACTGTCGTTGGCAATCAGGTCATTGAATATTTCATTGGGTATTGATGAAGGAACATCATTGTAAATGTTTGGCATCAAGCTCTCCTAGCTAGTATTGAATTGATTAATAATTTGGGCCTTAGCTTCAGTTGTAAACCTAAGCAGTGGCACTCTTTCTGAAGTAAAAACGGTAATAGCCCACCAAGTTACTGCAGATAAACAGCGCCTCCATAACAACCGCTGTTGGCGAACCAACTAAATAATTGTGAACCAACCAAAAGCTGGTTCCGATGATCATCAATTCTCTTAATCGACGGTCATCTTTATTGAAGGCAGCAAAGGTCTGAAATACGGAGGCAAAGCAACTCAATATGCTGGTCAGCCCTGAGTAAGTCACTGCGGTTGCGACCACCGACATCGAAGAAAACAAATATTTAAACTTAGACGAGGTAGAAAATACGCTCGTCAAATAGCGAATCGTGGCAATCGTCATTAAGCTCGCCGCTGTCCATTGTTCAAGAAGGATAAAGTGACTCGAAATAAGAACGCCAGCAAAGAACAGACAAGTGACGATTTTCTTCCTTTCCTTGAATTGGAATGACAGAAGATCAAAACAAATGGCTATCGCGACTAATACTTGGGAAAGATAAAAGGCAGACACGGTGATTCCTTCAATAATAACATTCCGCCCTAGCCGCTTCTTTCACGGTGAATAATCGAATAAAACATACTAGGCGGTTACAACAAAACAGAGCAAACAGCGCTCTAAAGCTTCTATAAAAATCTAAAGCTTCAACACACCACTAATCACAGTGGTCGCAGAGCCGATTAACTTTATTCGCCCATTAGCCAATAATTCAGTCGACATATAGCCACCACGACGAGACGCCTGATAAGCACTGAAACTGCTTTTGTTGAGCTTTTCTGCCCAGTGTTGCGTCAATGCGCAATGTGCCGAGCCAGTCACAGGATCTTCATTAACCCCAACCCAAGGTGCAAAGTAGCGAGAAACAAAATCAAGTTCCGTATTTGCTGCCAATGCTGTCACCACTACACCTCGCCCTTGAATACCTTTTAACGCATCAAAGTTTGGTGAAAGCTCCAATAACACTTGTTCGTTGGAAACTTCGATTAACTGCTTAGAGTCAAATTCTCTGAATGAAACTACTTGATGCGGATCTAAACCTAGGTGTTCAAGCAGCGTGAGGTTGGGTTCAGAACGCAATGATAGCTGTGTACTAGGAAAATCAAGCTCGATAGACGATTCACAAACGGCGGCAGATAATTCCCCAGATAAGGTGTTAAACACGACCTTATCACCTGTCTCAAGCAGTCCTTGTTCTTTCATCACATGAACCGTTGCCAGTGTGCCATGTCCACACAGCTTCACTTCGACTTCGGGAGTGAACCATTTAAGCGTCATAGTGTTAAGCGCGAGAAAAGCCGTTTCAGATACCGCCATCTCTTCAGCGATTGAAAACATTAACGACTCATCCAACGGCTCTTTGGAGATACAGACCCCGGCAGGGTTCCCTTTAAACGCTTGAGTTGTAAACGAATCTACTTGATATATCTCTAAATCCACAATGGCTCCTAAATGCACAACATTTCCCAAACCGGCAATCATGGCTCGTTGGGACATAACCTAGATATTGCTGCCCACAATAAGCACAATCACCTTGTGCTACAAGTCTTTAGCAACAACTTTATCGATACTTATTGAGAAACGAAACAAATGATAAACAAAACGTTATAGAAGTGTTTTTAGGGATAAAAGAACATTGAACATAAGAGTAAATCGCGATGGCAAAACAAAGGAATAACGACGATTAATACGAGCGAAAACCCGAAAAAGGTAATCACCGCATCATTATTTAATGCTTAATATTTGCATAATAACTTGTAATAATGGATATTATGATGAATATTAATTTAAATAATCCATTCACGGACAATAAACTGGAATACGTACTTGTGTTGAATACGATACGACGGAGTCATCCTTGCCTCACACGATAAAGGTTCGGTATCAAGTAGGAGTAGCAAGTTGCTATTTGCATGAAATGCATGAAGTTGAAGTTAAATTAAGTGCCTAAATTTGAATCATATCGCAAATTTTGGGCTACGATTTAGTTATCACGTACGAAAGGGAATCCGTCAGTGAAAGCGTTTTGCGTATCAATACTTGCGTCAACATCCTTTTTGGCTAGCCCTGTATTTGGCCAGCAGCATGATATTTATCTCTACAATTGGGATGAATTTTTATCTGACAGCGTCGTTACCCAGTTGAGTGATACCTACGGCATCTCACTAAAGCAGCAATATTTTTCTGACGAGTCCATTCGTGATGAAGTGCTATTGAGTGAACGACGAGGTGCGTTTGAATTGGTTGTCATTGAAAGTATGAAACTGAAAGCGCTGGCTAAACAGAACTTATTCCACAACCTGAGCGACTTGCAGCAATCCCTTTCAAGCAACTTTGACTCAAGATGGGTGGATGGGTGTGGCGAATATGGAATCCCCTACGCTTGGGGGACATCCGGCATCTTATACCGAAGCGGAAAAGTTGAGACTCCCAAGTCTTGGGGCGCTCTTCTAGACCCTGAAACCAAAACCAGCGGCCGAATCAGCATGTATTATGAGCCTACGGATTTGGTGAGTGCTGCGCTTCTGATGAATCAATTTGAGCCGTTTACCAACAACGAACAAGAACTTCGAGTCGCTTACAAAACGCTACAAGCACAGAAGCCTCACCTTGAAAATAATGAATACGTTGTCGATTATATTCGTCATCCCGAACACTTAGCCAACATCGACCTCGCCTACGGATACTCAGGTGACAGCTATGTGCTTAATGATGCCGAACCTGAGGCATCTTGGGCCTACACAGTGCCTCTAGAAGGAACAACCTTATGGTTAGAGTGTATGGCTGCAATTAACAACGGAGAGCGATCTCCACAGGCAACCACGATTCTCTCCTTCTTATCGCAACCCGAAATCGCCGCTCAAAACGCAATGGATTCATGGTTTGCAACGCCAAGTTCAAAAGCAAAAGCACTCACTTCTCAGGAGTATCAAAACGATCCCGAGCTTTTCCCGAATAAAGAAGTATTAGATCGCAGCTACCTTTATCAGCCGTTAGAACCGAGTAGCATTCAAATTCGCAATCGTATTGTCGACAGTTTGAGATAACTCATGCCAGTATTGAAGAAGCTCTATTTTGTACTTTTACCAACGCTGACATTTGTGCTCCTGATAGCAGGAATCGTGATGTACAACTTCGCATCAAATCATGCTAAGCACATGTATTTGGACAAGGTGCAATCTGATGTGAACACCGCTTTAGTCGCGGCGGAATACGAGCAGCTCGGCTTGTCCTTACTAGTTAAAGATATCGGTTCTTCGTTGCAGTTCCTCCGCTACATTCAAAATCCTGGCGACTACACGACTCTATCGCTATTGGAAAAACGAGTACTCCGAGTATTAAGCCAGAATCACGTCAATCAATTTGGGCAACGCAATGTTTATATCGTGGACCCTAAGTTCAAATTAACGCTTTCGACTCTCAGAGCCGATCCTTTCGAGGGGCTAAAGATCCCTGACAAGATTTACGAAAGAGTCTTCGATATATACACCTCGTTAATCAGCAAGAAGGAACTCTCCTACGAAGGCTTCTCTTATGTCTCGATCAGTGGAGAGCTCAGATACTCGTATGTTGCAGCAATTGACCCTTACCTCCTTCCTCAAGACAAACGTGCAAGTAACAGTTTAAATCGCTACATCTTGATTGCTGACGGACCTCTGATACAACTCTCTAGCTTATTAATCAAATACAATGACGATGACAATATTCAGTTCTTAATCGAGCCATCCTCTGACGCTGCCAACATCGGAAATACCCAATTCGTTATCAAATCAATTGAGCAAACCCAAGATAATATCAATGTGCAGATGACCAGCCGAAATCTCATCGCGCAAGTAAATATTCGAGAACAAAAGTTCAACCATGAGAAAGCCATCATCACTAAACAAACCTTGTTAGGTGGCTTTGGCACTCTCTTTACGATCATGTTGATCGTGCATTTAGTGGTGCGTTACCAACTTGTGCGCCCGCTTAAAGACTTACTTAAAGAGATATCGATCGGCGGGCTCAAACTTAGATACTTCAAACGCTCATCAGGGCAAAGTGAAATTGATGGTTTAAAGAACGCGTACATAGACTCATTAACAGAGTTGAAGTTCGAAGCCGAATTCGACCAACTCACCAAGCTAGCTAACCGACGCTCTTTCATCAGACACCTTGATGTACGACTAAAAAGCTCGATGAGCCCACACTGCTATGTGGTTTGTTGGGACATCATCGATTTTCGTAAAATTAACGATCTCTACGGGGCAAAAGTTGGTGATAATGTACTGATAAGCTTAGCTAAAGCACTGAAAGAGACACTACAAAACCAACAAGCCTCTTTGGGCTTTAGTTGCAGTGATTACTCTTTAGCCAGACTGGGAGGGAATCAGTTTATCGCGATCTTGGAGATGGGTAAGAACCAAGTGATAAACGAAGAAATTGAGAACATCAACAATACGCTGACCGGCACCACCTTCCTTGACTACTATGGGTTTCGATTATCACTCGCAACAGGTGTTTTACCGCTCGACACGCCAAAGTTCGATGAGATTTGGCACCGATGCATCGATGAAATGTTAGCTAATGCGAAGTCTCATAGTGATGGCGAAAGTCGTATTGTTTATGGCGAAGAGTTGTTACATACCTTGGAACGCCATGACGTTGTAGAGAAAAGACTCTTAGAGTGCTGCGAAAGTGACAACTTTGAACTTCGCTTTATGCCTATTTTTAACGCCAAGACACTTGAGATAGATGGCGCGGAGTGCCTGATTCGTTGCCCAGCCTTATTCGATATCGATGCGGGACCAGAAGAATTTATCCCAGTTGCAGAAAAGAGTAACCTTATTGCCAGGCTCGACATGTGGGTCATTGGCACCGCGATCAAAAGCTATAAAGAGCTTTCAGAACTTCATAAATACAAGGGCACTCTGTCAATTAATATCTCGGCGATGGAGCTCTACAACCGTAATTTTGCCGACAACATCCGTAAAGTACTCGAACGTTATCAAGTGCCACCTGGCAACATTATTATAGAGATTACCGAGACCAGTTACGTGAAAAGTACCAAGCTTACGGTGCAGACTATCGAGAGCCTCAGAAGCTTAGGTTTAAAGGTCTCCCTTGACGATTTTGGTACGGGCTACACAGCGTTTAACCAACTTCTCCACTACCCTGTGGATGAGCTCAAAATTGATAAGAGCTTTATCGATAACATGGTAGACGACAAGGCCGACCGCAAGATGGTCGAATCTATGGTTAACTTGGGCCACTCTTGTGACACGCTAGTCGTCGGAGAAGGTGTTGAGTCGATAGAACAGTATCATTACCTCAGAAAAGCCAACTGTAACCTAATACAAGGCTACTTCTTCAGTCAGCCACTCACTTATCTGGAATTCATCGAGTTTGTTCGAAACCATAACCCGCAAGCAATTTTAAACCCGCAGTCTGTTAGCAGTTCGAGATCTAACGAGCGAATCGTTGCACTCACTCAAAAGCAGTAACCTTAAACCTAAACCTAAACCTAAACCTCAAAGCCTCTCTTCCTATTCAAGCGCGGAAAGCCACTATAGCTATAACTAGTAGTAGAACTATCTTCATCAGAGCAGGAGCTCTCTATTGGCTGCACATTGAATGAGGAGGCAAATAAAGAATGGCAAAAGCCATGATAGTGAAGCGGGAGAATGGTGAGCGTACAGTCAACAAAACCTAATGATCTAACTTATCGCTGATGCGGGGATTAACTCTGCATCGTCGTTAGTAGCTCCATCATATCTTTAGAGCTGATGTTCTTCTTATGCCTGACTACAGCGTCAATCATCAATTCTAAATTCCCCGCAGAGATATAATCCTTAAGCACGTCATTGAATTTTTCCTGTATCTCATCACTTGTGTACAATTGCTCAGGAATGAAGAATAGAAACTGACTGCCACTACTACGAAACGAGATAGTACTTTCCGGTACCTTTGCCGTCAGGGACTTAGCAGCTGAACTCACCACCAAGTCTCCATATTCAAGTCCATACTTTTGGTTTATCTCACTAAGGTTTCTGATTCTTACAAAGTAAAGGTCGAAATTACCGTTTGTTGGATAGCTGTTCTTAACAAACTGCATGAGCGAGACTCGATTGCGAAAGCCAGTAATGAAGTCGGTAGAATGAAGTTTTCGTTTGATTGCAAAGTCGACGTAAAAAATCGCTCCTGTCACAAGCAGTAGCAACACCAGAAATACGCTGCTTATCTGATGCATCATCACCAACTTGTCGACCATTGTGGTGTTTTCTTCAATAACCGGGCTTTGAAGTCGAAACTTTTCGTTAATAAATTCGACCAGCGTGTTGTAACAAATATCAATTTTCTTCTGCAGTGATTCCTTAGGCAAAGCGCCTTGATTCACCAACTTAATTGAGGATTCTAACGACTTAAACTTTTCAAACTCTGCGGTAAAGTACGGTTTAAAGTTTGCTGAGCGAATAAAATTGGACGATTCAGTGCTGTTGATCAGAATATCAAAGCGACTCCAAGTAATGTCATATGCCAACCACAATTCATCATAATCGATCGTCTTTGCGTGGCTAACCATCAAGAAGTTTGCATACTCTTTGACGAGTTGAAAAACAAACCATGTGGCCTCATTTTGGCGGTTAGAAAAGCTCTTGTTGATGTCATTAATTCGAGTGACACTGTAGATATTGACGGATAGAACAACCACGGCCAAAGACAAAACAACGACTTTGATTGCGGCCATAGACAACAGCTTCTTCATAATTAGCCTCTACAGGTGAATATCACGAATCTGCCAAATCATCTTGGCATGGAAATCAGGGGTATTGGTTTCAGGGTTCGCAGAGATTGGGTAAATCAACCAAAACGGGCCTTTCTCTCTCACAGACATAAACTCCCCATTCTTTTTAATCGCAATGATGGGTTCATAGGTATCAAAATCTTCTTTGGGCACCGCAATTTTATAGTCATTCAATGCTACGAAAGTGACTTGTGATGATATCGGTAGATCCATATTTTCAAGCACCGTTTGTAACGTCACACCACTATAAACGGTCAGACCCTCGACCCAAGGCAAGGTGGTAGTAATTTCTTTTTGAGGAAGTGACAGGAGTTGCTCTCTACTAAAACCATGCTTTTGCCCGGAGTGGTCGAAAACCGTTAACTCTGAGGCTGCAAAAATCGAAAACGAGCAAAGCCAAAGCATCAACAAGAATACAGTTCTCATTCTAAACTCCATTTAAAAAGGTCACTAATTTGAGTCTAGTATAAATTGACCATTTAACTTGTACCGATACCACTCAGATTGATTGGTATCGCTTTATCCCTAATGCCCCTACACCTCGCTGTTTTTCAATAACTTCGCCGTTTCTCTGTCTCTTCCATCACCGCTCTCGTTCAGCACTCCCTACCCGCTTGACGTATTCCTTCTCAACCGTCTAGTAACAAAAACTCGTATTTTACTCTGCGTAAGTAAACCAATAAGCCCTATGAATACGTATGAAACAACAAAATTAACAATAAATATGAGTAAGTCAGTAGCGAGAATGCTGGTTGCTGCATAACCTTTAATCGAACGTAAGCAGCTTTAAGAGACTTAATAACGAGTTCCAGTCGTTTCTACTTCACCAGTTGATCTCGTGTATTGATCTTAGAAAGCTTACTCATTTCATAACCAAGGGAATCGAGAATGAGTTTGAATATAAAAAAATTTAACCCCATGGCGACACTTTCTACCCTAGTAATGACGCTGGTCATGTTTCCTGTTTCTGCTGAAGTTAATCAAGAACAATTCGAATTAGGTAAACAAAAAGCTAAAGTGTGTATGACCTGTCATGGCGCTGATGGCATCTCAACACAAGATCCCTACCCGAACCTTCGCGGTCAAAAAGTGGGTTATCTCATCTCTTCATTGAAAGATTACCAGACTCGAGAAAGAACCAGTGGCTTAGCGATTCTCATGCAACAACAAGCCGACACGCTCTCAGACCAAGACATCCGTGACATTTCCTATTTCTATTCTGTGCTCGGCAACGAAGCAGGCTCGCTCAGCGATTCAAATTAAGTCAGCGATTCAAAACCTCTAGGCAAGGAGCCTTGTTATGGAACAAGTGACAACGCAATACAGCATTAAGGTCGTGAAGTACTTCATCATTGCATCCTTAGTGTGGGCGATTGTAGGTATGATCATCGGCGTGATTCTCGCCGCGCAATTATATTGGCCAGTCTTAAACTTTGATTCTCAGTATTTCCAATTTGGTCGACTGCGTCCGCTACATACCTCTGGAGTAATTTACGGCTTCGTCGTGAATATCTTGATGGGGACGTCTTTGTACATTGCCCAGCGAACAGGCCATTGTGACTTGTTCAACAAAAGCCTTTCATGGATGGTATTTTGGGGCTGGCAATTCATCCTGTTACTTGCGGTCATTTCCTTACCCGCAGGCCACACTACCTCAAAAGAGTATGCGGAGCTTGAATGGCCAATCGACTTGATGATTGTGTTGGTTTGGGTGCTGTACGCGGTGTTGTTCTTTGGCACCCTTGCTAAACGAAAGGTCAGCCATATCTTTGTGGCTAACTGGTTCTTTGCTGCATTCATTATCGTCGTTGCAATGATTTTCATCGTGAACAACCTCGCGATGCCTGTGTTGGCGATGAAGTCCTACTCTGTGTTTGCAGGCGCTCAAGATGCGATTGTTCAATGGTGGTGGGGACATAATGCCGTCGGTTTCTTGCTGACCGCTGGTGTGATTGGTATGAACTACTATTTCATACCCAAAGCGGCGGATCGACCTATCTACTCGTACCGTTTGTCTGTGATCCATTTCTGGGGCTTGGTCGGCTTTTACACGTGGGCCGGAACGCACCATTTGGTTTATTCTTCTGTTCCCATCTGGATTCAGAACATCGGCATCGTTATGTCTTTGATCCTGTGGCTCCCTTCTTGGGCAGGCGCGTTCAATAGCGCAATGACCCTCCTACAAAATAAAGAAAAGCTGAAGTCCGACTACATTCTTTTATTCTTTTTCTCAGCGATTCTTTACTACTGCTTGGCAACATTCGAAGGTCCGCTACTCGCTATTCGCTGGTTCAACATGGTGGCACACAACACCGAATGGATCATCGGGCACGTACATTCCGCGGCTCTCGGATGGGTTGGGATGTCAGGGATAGCGGTTTTTTACTACTTCATTCCACGCTTATGGGGCCAAACCGATCTATGGTCACGACGACTGATTAAATGGCACTTTTGGCTTGCTCATGCTGGCGTCGCCATCTATGCAATAGCACTTTGGATCGCAGGCATCGGCGAGGGATATATGTGGCTCGCTCAAAATGAAAATGGCGAACTGATTTACAGTTTTGTAGAAGCTATGGACTTTAAAGCACCTTGGCTATTCATGCGTTTCTTTGGTGGCGCGCTGTTTGTACTTGGATTGTTCTTAATGGCTTTCAACTTGTACAAAACGGTTCGTATGCCCGTAACAAATGATGCTAAACACACTGTTAATGAAGGAGCTTAAATGATGAGTAAAGACTTTACACATTCAATCGTCATTTTAATTTTGACCACTGTTGTCGTGGCCTCCTTCTCTTTATTGGTCTGGGTAGTGCCAAGCATTGTCCGTGGCGATGATATTGCCAAAGGCAGCTTAGCGATGCCTCTCACACCGATTGAGTTAGCAGGCCGAGACATATACATCAGTGAAGGCTGCCATGTTTGTCACACACAAATGGTTCGCCCTCTAGAGCCAGAAGTGAAGCGTAATGGTCGCCCGAACCAAGAAGCAGACGATATCTATGAGTTTCCTAACTTGTGGGGCTCTAAACGTACTGGTCCTGACCTCACTAACTTAGGTAGAAAGTATTCTGACCAATGGCATGCTATTCACTTAATTGACCCTCGAAAAGTCGTACCGACCTCGATCATGCCCTCTTACCCGTGGCTATTTGAGCAGACTCTGACTGGCGATGATATTAGCGCCAAAATGGAAGTGTTACGTACCTTAGGTGTGCCTTATACCGATCAAGAAATTGGTGATGCCCGTTTGCAAGTAAGAGGCAAAACCAAAGGTGAAGCTCTGATTCGCTATTTACAAAGCCTGGGTAAAGATACGTCACAGGAGGTATCACAATGAGCACATTCTGGAATCTATGGGCGGTACTCTTAACCTTAATATTCTTTGTTCTGATGGTGTCTGTTGTCGTTAAATACTGGCGTAGCAATCACAAGGCCGATCACGACCACACCATTGGCACCTTTGATGGTATTGAAGAGAAAGATGCGCCTCCACCTAAGCTGTTATTTATCAGTTATGCAGTGGCATTTCTTTTGTCTGCGGGTTATTTGGTGCTCTACCCCGGGCTTGGAGAATGGGAAGGCTTAGTCGATTGGGAACAAAGCGACGATAAGCTCAGTTCACCATCCACCACTCTCAATGAGCAATTTGCACAAACCAGCGAAACCACGTTAGAGGGATTAGCTGCTGTCCCAGAGATCGTGAACAGCGGTAGGATTCTGTTCCAAACTCACTGTGCCGCTTGTCACCGAGATAATGCACAAGGTCAGAAACACTTCCCTAATCTTATCGACCAAGAATGGTTATACGGCGGCAGTGATGAAGCTGTGATCCATTCGATTGCCAAAGGGCGAAATGGAGCGATGCCGGGTTGGAGTGAAATCATGCGCCCAGACGAGGTGGCAAAAGTCTCCTACTATCTAGCCTCCCTCAACCAACGTCATACCGATGTGCCGGAGATTAAAGTCGAGCTCGGTAAAACCTTGTTCGTCCAATACTGTTCGTCTTGTCATGCCGATGGTGCTGTCGCTAACCCAGCGATTGGCGTACCTGATCTTTCCGATGATATCTGGCTTCACGGAGGGAGTATTGAAGAGATTCAGCACACCATCAATTACGGTTTGAACAACCTAATGCCTGCGTTTGATGAGCAGCTCAGTGAGAACGAGATACTCGCGCTTGGGGCTTATATCCGACACGCTGGTGACGTAGAGCAACAACGGCTCGCGAGTTTGAAAGCATCATCTGTTGAGCGCGGAGAGTATCTCGCTTATGCCGGTGACTGTGTGGCTTGTCATAGTGCAGAAGGTGGCGAACCCTTTGCTGGCGGCCTACCCTTTGTCACCCCCTTCGGCACCGTGTATTCAACCAACATAACGCCACACACTACCGAAGGTATTGGGACTTATGACTTCGATGATTTCCGAGCGGCGTTAGTCGCAGGTAAAGGCAAGAATGGTTACCTGTACCCTGCAATGCCTTACACCTCCTATCAATACCTCACCGACCAAGACATGGTGGATTTATGGGAATACATGCAGTCAATCACCGCCGTGCCGCGACGCAATGATGACAACAGCATGATGTTTCCATCCAATATTCGCTTAGGTTTGCTTGGCTGGAACATCGTATTCATGGATACCGACCCTATTGATTATGAAGTGCCAGAGGAACTCAAAGGAGAAATTGAGAATGTCGATAAGTGGCAACAAGGCAAATATTGGGTCGCAGGACTTGGTCACTGTTCGGAGTGCCATACACCTCGAAATATTGCCCAAGCACTGATACCAGAACGTATTTTCCAAGGTAACTTGATCGACGGTTGGAACGCGCCTGATATTACAGCCAATGAGCTCTATATCGATGGTTGGGATGAAGCAACACTCACAGACTTTTTACACACAGGACATTCAGACAAAGGCACCGCTTTTGCGGGTATGGCTGATGTAGTGAAAAACAGCCTAAGCTTGATGACGCGTGAAGATATTGAGTCGATGTCCTATTACCTACTCAGTGGGGACATCAACAACACCATTGCCAGTGATGCCGTTCAGTTACAGCCTAAAGGGTTTGATGAAGCTGCGTATGCCAGTGAAATCTACACCACGTATCGTCAAACCTGTGGGGCCTGTCATGGTGACGATGGTAAAGGTCGCGATCCAATCGCCCCTACTCTGTTGAACAACGGTATTATCATGCACAGCGACCCATTCAATACCATTGCGGTAACGGTGCGCGGCTTGCAACCCACCTATCTCGACAAAGACAGAAATTTCATGCCAATGGCAAGTTTTGAGGATGTACTGTCGGATCAACGCTTAGCTGAGTTAATCACGTTTGTGCGTTTAAACCTTGGCGACAGAAATGAACCGGTCACGGCTGAGCATGTTCGAGAGGTAAGAGAAACACTTGAAGCAGCAGGCTATGCAGGTGGATTACACACCACGCCTGAAATGTACGAAAATCGAGATAAGAACATTAACATACGATAGGCGCTGTAGCTGTGCGTAGCCGATTGGCTCAATAAACAGCGAACAGCACGTAACTTTTATCTTTGCTAACAAGCCAAAAGGAGACCACTGTGTCTCCTTTTCTTTTGCCCAAACCCGAGTTCCGACACTTTGCCGTACAACACAATTGTAACTAACTGATTACACAATTAAGCAGAGCTGCACATAATGCGATCAATCTCGCAGAACAAAGATGATACCAAGTGCATAATATGCAAAATTTTCTAAAGATGTACTAAGGACAGTTATGGATACAACTACACTCATCTACGATACGTTGGAAGGCCTATCGAGCGCAAAGCCACAGCAACACGCTCAAATCCGCCAAAATCTATATAACCAATTAGATTTATCATTTGAGAAGCAGTTGGCTTTGTATTCATCAGTTCTTGGTCCAGCAAGTGCTGGTAGATTGACCGATTTGGATAGTGCAGTGATGTCTGCACGCAAGATTGTTGGCTTAGAAAACAGCTAAGCAACCTTTAACCTATCTCAACTTTAACGCTGCCATTGTGCAGCGTTTTTTTATGGACGCTATTTACGATAAGTAAGGTTGGTTACGATAAATGCTGTTAGTTGCGATAAATACGGTTAGTTGCGATAAACGCGGTTAAGAAGATAAGTGCAGTTAGGTCTGTTTTTCAAGTTACACGCATTCTCATTTGGTTAATCTTATGTTCCATTTTTAACAGGTGTGTAACCACAATAATGGCGCTAATGTTAGTAGCACGTTAACCACACATCGGATGGAAGAATCATGAGAGTACTTATTGAATATACACAAACAGGCAAATACCGTGATCATGCGTGGGAAGCATTAACGATTCGTTCAAAAGGCGAAATTCAAGCTGTAACTCCCTCTTATGCGGCTCAGCTTATCGAACAGAACCGCGCCAGCTTATCGACCACTGAAAATCAAGATATCGTCATCCAACCTTAATGGCTTCAAGGGCTACCCCTCCTAGTTCCTTAAATCGAATAGTTCGATGACATAAAAAAACGCTGCATGGGTGCAGCGTTTTCTTGTTTCTGGCGTATCGTATTTCTAACGTAGATAGTTTCTAAAGTAGAAAGCTTCTAACGCATCTTGTTTCTAGTGCAAATAGCTTGATTACTTTGGCAGATTTTCTAACGCTTCAACCATCGTCATCAATTTATCGACAATCCTTTCGCCGTCTACTCGCAAGCCATTGTGTTCATATTCATTGGTGATCCACGCTTTCGAGTTAGGAATGTTCGCCAATGTTTCACGGCTGTAATCCAACTCAACGTACATGTCATCGGCGTAAACGGCACACGCCATTGGCACTGTATTCTTGCTCAACTGCTCTGCGTTGTACAAAGTGCCCCAGTCCGACTTTTCAGCCAACATGTTCGCGGCTTCACGCAGTGGCTTCAGCGTTTCAAGTTGGTCGAACATCCATGGGTACACCATTTCACCAGTAAACCAGAACTCACTGCCCGATTGGTAGTTGAAGTGTGGGTACTGCTCACGAACACGATGTGCAGACCAGTTAGACGCTGTACCTTGACAGTAAATCGATTCATGCAAGATTGCGTAAATTGGGTTAGTTAAGTAACCCTGCTCTTGCTGCATTTGATTTAGGAAGCTGTAGCTCAGCTGTCTGTTACCGTTCACTTCAACAAACGCACTCTCCAATGTGAAATACATCGGCAGATTCGCTTCTCCACCACCAAGGTTAATACCAATCAGCTGGAACTGTTCAACTGTAAACACCTGACCGTTTGGCAGTCTCACATCGTTGTTGAGCAGGTAATCAGAGATCTCGCGACACATAGCTTGTGCTTGTGGGAACTGAGCAAAGAAGGCTCTGTTTTTATCTTCGACACGCTTGTAAGTCGCACGATAAACATCGTCAGCTTCGCGTTCAATAGAAGGAATACCGCCCGTCACGTAGCAACGTTGCAAGCTCTGTGGGAACAGTGACAAATAGCTCAGTGTACAGAAGCCACCAAAGCTTTGACCAATCGTCGACCATTGCTTAATACCAAACTGTTCACGAATCGCTTCAGCGTCACGAACGATGTTATCCGCTCTGAAATGCGTTAAGTATTCGACTTGTTGTTCTGGAGACAAATGCGCCAAAGTTTCATGGCTGATAACCGTGCTGTTGCCAGTACCACGTTGGTCTAGAAGCAGAACACGGTAGTTTTGTAATGCACGCTTTAGCCAACCCGATTGACCACTCACCCGTGGAGAAGGAAAACCTGGGCCGCCTTGAAAGTAGATCAACCACGGCAGCTCTTGCTCATCTTTAGCGAGATCAACCAGCTCACGTGCGAAGACTTGGATCTGTTGTCCATCTTTGGCTTGATAATCAAGTGGCAACTCGAAAGAGTGCTGACGGTACAGGGTGGTTCCATCAATAAAGTTAGCTTGCACGCTTCATTCCTTTTTATCTGATTCTAAAGTCATTGGTACGAATAAAAATGGCACCCTTTGGCACCGTAGTTAGCAAGATACGCATACTAGCTTGTAAATGAAACCGTTTGTTGAACCTGAATGTGAAGGTACTTCATTAAATCGCCAAATTAGCTTTATACGCGTAACAACTTGTGTCAAAACAGAGAGTTTAAGATGTGATCTATTGAGAAGAAGAACAAAAGTGGGACACAAATAAAAAGAGCTTAACGAGGTGAGGATACGTTAAGCTCTTTGGTTTTATCTGTTGTAAATGAGGTTTTTAGGTTGAACAAGCTCAGGCTTTATAGGTTTAGTTTTTATAAGCCAAGGATCTATAAACTGAGCTTCTGTAACTTATAGCTCTATAAAACAAAGCTAAGAAGCCTCGAGCTCACCTGCACCTTGAATTGAACGTTGGCTGTTTTCAACAAGGATAGCCGTCGCCGTTTCTTTCAACGCGCCCCACTCTCCATCGTCAACTTCAATGCCCTCGTTCCACGCCTTCTCTTGAGTTTTAAAAAGCGCTTCCGATTCAATGTGTGTTTGGTAGCCATCTGACAAACGTTCGATATCGAAATCCTGGACGGAAAGCTCGATGGTCATATTGTGGATATGATCGTCCGATGCCAGAGGCAAATCTGATAAAAACAGTTCTGGTGCAACGCAACCACGGTTAAGCACATACAAGGTGCTCTTAGGATTTGAGCCATTATCCCAACGTGCGGTACATGCGATGCCTTTCGCTGCCAGTTTTACAAGCTCACTGTACGCTAGCCAGCGGTTATGGCAGTTGTTTAGCTCGATTTTCAGCGTCTTTTTACCGACCATTTTTTCAATGGCGTAATCCATCACCACAGGAAGATGACACGCTAAGCTCGCCTTGTGCAGGTCCACTTCAACTGTGTTGTCGCTTGTCACTTGGATGTCTACAGGGCAATCGTCTTCTAGCCCCATAAAGTTGCTCGCATTGTTAAAATGACGAACACCATCCAAGCCAACCATTTGTAAATCTGCCACCATGTTCGCTATCACATCGGCTTCACCACATGTACGACGCATACCCAGAAAGGCTTTATTAACGGCCGCTACCAGTTCATTGTGAGAAACGATCATAACGATTTACCTCTATGTTGAGCGTTGATATGTGTAGGAACTTTATTTGAGTCAGCGATCTCCGCTTCACTTGGTAAGATTGGGAACACCCATTCGTCCTGATGAATTTCATCAAGTAACGGTGCACCTTGGAAAAACGTCACTCGTACCCAACGGTCTGAGCGAGGATCAAACTTAGTCGCTCCAAACATCGCTAGCTTACAACGCAGCAAATGCATTGGTGGCGAGTCTTGGTGCAGCACGTTCATTTGAATGTCGCCCATCGCCTTGTTACCTAACGTCCACACACGGCGCGCAATGGCACGATGCTGCGGTTGTTTAACAAGGAATTCAGCCAATGAAAGCTCTGGCGCGAATTGCAATAAAGCATGGTACAGACGGTAAGCTTGACGGCCGATATCCAACGGCAGTTCGCGCTCTTCGCCGAGTTCCTCGCCTCGAACACCGAGCCTTGGCTCTTCTTTGTCCTGAGAGCGATACCAGAACCAGTAGTTATTTTCTGCTTTCGTAAAGTCAGTCGTGATCGCCCAACGGTACTTTTCTTCTAACACAACCAATAGGTCTTGGATCTTTTTGCCACTAGGAAGCGAGAGTGTTTCGCTACAATTCATTTGCTCTTGATGGGCGTCCACTAATTCTGGGTACAATTCCATCAAGCATGAGATAAGGATTTCTTGGGCTTCCATACTCATGTGCTTAGATTGTTCAACTAACTGCGCCCATGTATCGCAATGGTTTACAGAAGCTTCTAGTGACTGTTCTGCGTGTTTCAACTCATCAACAGCGGTTTTGTTCAACTCTTGCTGATTTTCATTGATGGTAACAACTTGTTCTAAATGACAAATCGCTTTTTTAACGTATCTACGTAGTGGCTCGATCAACGCCGTATCGGTCTGACTAGCCAACACGTCCGCCAATGCATGTTCACGGGTTGTCATCCATTGATCGACAATACTTGGGTGGTTAATCAGGTATGGCGCCATGCCTAAACCAGTCGCATTACCCACACCTAGGTAGCGTTGTAAGCCTCTGTGCAAGGTAATCGCTTGTTCACCGCCTTGTTGCTCCGCTAGGTAATGAACCCAATCTAGGCTGAACTCACGCAGCATATAAACAGCACACATTTGAGCACTGAACGATTGATTAAAATCTGGATTCTTTTCCAAGATTTTAAAGTCAGCAATACCAAACTTACCATTACCATAAACCGCTGTGGTTCGTAGGATGTAGCCAACTTCCGCTAGCTCTTTTGGCGTTGGTTGAACACCTTTAGCCAAGTGACTAACAATATGTTCAAACACTCGTACACTTTTGTTGGCACGCGCTAAAACAAGCACATTGTTGGGGTTACGGCCTGCTTCTTGTAGCGGTACATTCGCACGAAGTCTCTCAAGTAGGGTGACATCAACATCACCAAGAACCAGAGCAAACGTTACGTCCCACTTTTCAGCAATTACACGGTCATTTCGTTCGTCGTCTGCAATCTCATCGCAGAAAACAACCAAATGATAAACATGATTTGGCGTCTCTAGCTTATAGATAACATGACCAAAACCTCGAGCGTCTAGTTGCCACTCATGCTTAGTCACTTTCCATTGCTGTTGCGCCATTTTACGAATCAGAGTTCTTACGAAGCTGATGCGTGTTTGGTGCATAGCACCCAGTCTTTCCGGTGCCATGACGACCGTTGCGTCACGTAGTGCTGATTCAGTGTAGGTAGAACGATGTGCATCCATTTTGCTCACCACCTTATAGTTATAGGATTTTGCTAGCCATTCAGAACCGATCGTTGCTGTCTTTTGAAGCATATATAGCGACAGTATGTTGGTTAGCTTTCACGTTTTAATCGTTATTGATGTTGTCGAGGCAAGCGAACTCACCCCTTATTATTTGTCCTGACTAGATCTCTTGACCTAAATAGTTGCCGTCCGATGTATCTTCACCAGTACGGGTTTTCTCTTCCTTTCGGAATCTGGTATCAGCCTTATTTCAAAGGTTGATACCTTGTTTCTCTTTAATTTTTAGAGAGCGTTTCCTCTACAGTTTCTTTACAGATCCTGCTTTTCTACAAACCTTGATCTTTCGCCATCTTGATTGCGATTTGAGGCGCATTCCAAAGTGATGGCAGCAAGATTAAGGACACCGGTACCGCTGTGATAACTATGAATGATTGCAGCGCTGAAATACCGCCGGAACCTAGGGAAATCAGAATCAATGCTGTTACCCCCATCATCACACCCCAGAAAGTACGAATAATTGCGTTAGGCTCTGTCTCACCGCTGACTACCACACTGATGGTGTAAGTCATTGAGTCACCTGTCGTTACGATGAAGATCGTCGTCAAGATCAAGAACAGAATAGAGATAAGCATTGGCATTGGTAGTTGCTGAGTTACTGCCAGTAGCGCGCCAGGTAAATTAAAGCCTTCGAACGCTTTACTTACGCTGCCTGGATCTGCGATTTCAAACGCAAGGCCAGAGCCGCCAACAATCGTGAACCAGAAGCAAGTAACAAACGGTGCAATCAAGCTAATGGTTGATACCAATTGGCGAATACTACGACCGCGTGAAATACGTGCGATGAAGATTGCCATCATTGGGCCGTAACCTAAGAACCAACCCCAGAAGAATACTGTCCACCAGCTCAACCAACCTTCGTCACCACGGTATGTTGCCATTGGGATGAAGTTGTCTATCATGCTGCCTACACCTTGGATGTAGCCATTGAAAATGAAGTTTGTTGGGCCGAAGATCAGAATGTAGACCATCAATGACATTGCTAAAATTACGTTGTAACGGCTTAGCATTTGCATTCCGCGGTTAAGACCACTTAATGCCGACAATGTGTATAGAACGATAGCGAACAGGATGATGATAAGCTGCGTCGTGAAGCCATCAGGAATATCAAACAGTGCGTTCAGTGCGTAGCTCACTTGCAAGCCTAAGAAGCCGATAGGACCAATGGTGCCCGCCGCTACTGCGACAATACAACATGCATCAATCAATGCGCCGGTGTGACCTTTCAATGCTCGCTCGCCTAAAACTGGGTAAAGCAAAATACGAGGTTTAAGCGGTAAGCCTTTGTCGTAGTGAAGGTGCATCACCACAATAGACGTTAAGCTACCGACAATAGCCCATGCTAGAAAACCCCAGTGCATGAAGGATTGCGATAAAGCATTCACCGCGCCTTGCTGTGCGTTTTCTTGTGCGCCGTACAATGGTGGTGGGCTAACGTAGTGAGCGATAGGCTCTGCTGCTGCCCAAAATACACCGCCACCTGCCAGTAGCGTACAGAAGATGATCGCCATCCAACGGAAGCCGTCCATTTCAGGTTTAGCGATGCCGCCTAGGATAACCTTGCCTGTTCGCCCTGCCGCCAGGCCAAGACCAATAAGAAAAGTCAGAAGAAGAAGCATTTGCCAGTAAGGACCGAATACTTTTACAGACCATGCAAAGCCCGTATTTACTAGGCTTGATAACAGCTCGCCATCAAATAGAGCAAGTGCCACGAACAGAGCGATAAAACCGCCGCTGTACCAAAGTGCTGGGTTGGATAGGCCTAATTTGTCTGATGTAGACTCAGACTCGTTTGTGTTGCTTTTTGCATTAATTGTTGTGTGTGCTTGACCCGCATTTAAGCTTGAAGATTTCACGCTATTGGTTAAATCAGACATACTCTGACTCCAGAGGTTTCTTTGCAGCTGTCATTTGAATGATGACTACAAGGGTGTATTTAACACCTGCCCTATTGTTTTTTGTGTTGGGCAGGCTAATCCATGTTTGGGTTACCGCGTTGCGAAATAGACCGTTGTTCCTTTTGAATAGTGAAATTGGTTTAAGCAGCACTTGCTTATTGAACGTTTGTTAGAAGGCTGCTAATTCGATGATGGCTCGCGAGAAACCGTTAACCCTTGGTTTGAGGCTCTAGGCCATCTTTCAAGAAGTTAAACCAGTTTTCTCCCAAGACTTGCCCAGCTTCAGACTCGCTGAAACCATGACGCATCAATCCGTTATATATGTTTTCCATACCCGCACTACCACAGAACCAAGGCAACGCATCTGGCCAACCTGAGTTGTTCGCAGAGCCTTCGCCGTAGTCCATTGCTTTAGACCAACGACCATTTCTCATCCATTCAAGAACGGCTTGAGGTTGGTTTAAGCATAGGTCACTGCCAATACCGAGGTGCTCTACGCCGACCATGTCAGCCGTAGTCGCAACCATCTGGCAGAAATCTTCCAAGGTACATTGGCTGCCGTTTGGTAGGTGGAATGGGTACAAGCTGAATCCGATTAAGCCGCCGCGTGCGGTTAGAGCTTTAATTACATCGTTTGATTTATTTCGTAGTGCATCATGAGCAAACGTCGGGTTCGCATGGCTGATACAAATAGGACGAGAAGACAAGTCGATAGCTTCAAGTGTTGAGCGCTCTGCACTGTGAGACATATCTATGATCATGCCCACTCGGTTCATCTCTTCGATGGCTTGTTTACCAAAGCGAGTAATACCTGTGTCGTTCTTCTCGTAGCAACCCGTCGCCAATAAGCTCTGGTTGTTGTACGTCAGTTGCATGATCAAAAGGCCTTGCTTACGCATCACTTCGATAAGACCGATCTCATCGTCGATTGGAGAACAGTTTTGAGCACCAAGTAAAATGCCGACTTTGCCAGTTGCTTTTGCAGCCTCAACATCAGCCATTGAGTGAATCGGCATGATAAGGTCTGCGTTCTGCTCGAATCTTAAATTCCATTCTGCAAAGCGAGATAAGGTTTCACGAGCCGTCTCGTGGTAAACCGCGGTAGCGTGAACTGCTGTAATGCCGCTCGCCTTTAGTGTTTGGAAATATTCTCTGTTCCAATTGCAGTATTGCAATCCATCTATAACAATCCGTTGCTGGTACATAACCACTCCTATTGAAAGCTCAGTGTTCTAGCTCGGTTTTGAAAACACGCTCAAATAACATGTTTTCAAAAATGGGTTAAATCACTTGTCTAAGTTCGTTTGCTGCTTTGGTTTGAATGTTGGCCTGACTCTGTGAATCAGGCCAATTCGATAGCTGGATAGCTAGGAAGTTAATTCAGCTATCCAATTCTTATTTAGAAAGTGGATTAGTAAGGACGTTGGTAAGCCGTCTTAACCACTGTGTAGAACTCTTTCGCGTATTGACCTTGCTCACGAGGACCGAAGCTAGACTCTTTACGACCACCAAACGGTACGTGGTAATCCGTGCCTGCTGTTGGTAGGTTGACCATCACACAACCGGTCTGCGCTTGTTGCTTGAACATTGCGCTAGTACGTAGGCTCTGAGTAATGATGCCGCCTGTTAGACCGAAGCGAGTGTCGTTGGTTGTCGCAATCGCTTCTTCTAGGTCAGCGACACGAATCACACTTGCCATTGGTGCGAACACTTCTTCTTGGTTCACTTCCCAATCGTTCTTAGTGTTCAAGAACAGCGTTGGAGACATGTAGAAACCTTCGTGCTTCATACTCAAGCGTTCGCCACCAAATGCCAGCTCACCGCCGCTTTGACGTGCTTTCTCAACCCAACCTAGGTTTGCTTCAAGTTGGTTGCCATCAACGACAGGGCCCATGAACACACCCTCTTCCAGTGCGTGACCCACTTTCAGCTCGCTCATACGTTTGATCAGTGCTTCAACGTATTGGTCGTGAATGCTATCCATAACCACAAGGCGAGAAGACGCGGTACATTTTTGGCCTGCGCCAGAGAAAGAACCTGCAATCGTTGCATCAACCGCAGTTTGGATATCAGCATCGTCAGCAATAACAAGTGCGTTCTTACTGCCCATTTCTAGTTGGCATCGAACGAAGTTTGGCGCTGTAGCCGCTGCCACTTTACGACCCGTATCAACAGAACCGGTAAAGCTCACACCGTTCACTTCTTTAGAGTTGATCAGTGCATCACCTACTGTTGAACCGCTACCCAGTACAAGGTTAAACGTACCTGCAGGGATACCTTGGCGGTGGATGATCTCTGTAAGCGCGACCGCACTTGCTGGTGTTAGGTTTGCTGGTTTCCAAATAACGCTGTTACCGAAAGCCAATGCTGGAGCAATTTTCCAAGCTGCTGTTGCTGTCGGGAAGTTCCAAGGAGAGATAATGCCGATAACGCCCACCGCTTCGCGAGTCACTTCAACAGAAACACCCGGGCGTACAGAATCTGCGTTGTCACCAATTTGGCGAAGCACTTCAGCCGCAAAGTATTGGAAGAACTGACCTGCACGGTAAATCTCACCGCGACCTTCAGCAAAAGGCTTACCTTCTTCACGAGATAGCAAAGTGCCCAGCTCATCACAACGGGCAATCAGCTCATCACCAATCGCTTGAAGCACCGCTTGCTTGCGTTCAATCGGCGTTTTTTCCCACTCTGGTTGAGCGTGTTTCGCCGCTGAAATCGCTTGTTGAACTTGTTCAGCACTTGCTTGTGCAAAGTTGCCAATATTTTCAGAAATATCTGATGGGTTAATGTTCGCTACGGTGCTTACACCCGCTTGCCATTCGCCGCCAATGTAAAGTGCGTTTTCTGCTTGAACATTCTGTAAGTGAGTCATCATTCTGTCCTTGTAACGTTAGGTTGCGGTTGAGTCTGGCAACCATCGGATTAATTAATAAATTGTTAATTCATATAGAGAATAAGTATTAATTTTGTATCTAGACGTAAAACTATTCGCTTGTATTAGTAAAGATCTGCGTAGACAAACAGCTTTGATTGGCAAATTGCCTCAGTTCACAGTCCATTTATTCAGGTTGAGACGCCGATGCATAAACCACGAACTCAATCAACATCTCTTCTCTAGCTAGCCCTGCAACAACGACTGCTGCACGATTTGGATAAGGTGCGTTGAAGTATTCTCCGTATACGCTGTTTACCGTTTTCAGGTATTCACGGTCAGTCACGTAAATCAGAACCTGCAGCACAGAATCCATCGATTCGCCTGCACACTCCAAGGTATGAACAAGGTTGTTAAAAGTCTGACGCGTTTGCGCTTCAATACCGCCTTCTACTACTGCGCCCGTTTCATCGATTGGAATCTGCGCAGTGTATAGAGTGCCGTTATTAACGATTGCCCACTCTAGTGGTGCTTTTGAAGCAAAAAGAGAGGTTTTTACTGGGTGTTTTTTAGTTTGTGCGTTCACGATTTCATCCAACTTTGTAACAACTATGTTTCAAGATGGTTAAATACTGCACCTTGACGCCTGATAAATCTAACGGTAAATTTTGTGCATTTGATAAATAAAATCTATCACATTGCGAAAAGTAAGGTATAGCAAGGGCTAGAGAAGGATCGGAGTCATGAGTATTAAGCTACAACAGTTAAAACATTTCGTTTTGGTGGTCGAAGAAGGTGGATTTAGAGCGGCATCTCACCGTGCAAATCGATCGCAAGCGGCACTTTCGACTTCGATAAAAGAGTTGGAAAAAATACTCGGCCAACCTCTGTTTGAAACAGGCAACAAATCGACACTGACGCCTTTTGGAGAAATATGTTTGCCCAAGATCATTCAATTTCTGAACGTTTACAAAGCATTAGACAATGACTTACGCGCAGCGGCAGCAGGACAACAAGGAAGAGTTCGAATAGCGAGCGTGCCTTCGGTGGCCGCAAAACTCATCCCTAGTGTTTTAGGGGCATTTTGTGAGCAGTACCCGAATGTAGAAGTGAGTTTGATTGATGATAATGCGGCAGGGGTAGAAGCAAGATTACTCTCTGGCGAGGTGGATGTTGCCCTCGGTAATAGCTCCCATTTAGAAGAAGAGAGCATCGACTTCACGCCTTTGCTTTCTGATCCTATCGGTGTGGTGTGCCTCAAAGATAACCCTATCGCCTCTCAACGGGAAGGAATCGAATGGCAAACCTTGTTAAAGCAGCCCTTCATTCGTAACGGGACTTGCACCCTACTGGACCCAACACCTGCGCGCATGCTCAGCGAACAAGCCCTGTACTCTGTCGAGAACATTACCTCGCTTTTTTCGGTGTTAGAGCTCGGGATAGGCGTGACCACGCTACCTAAGCTGGCTTTCCCAACCAATGAAACCCGCTTGGTGTGGATTCCGCTAATTGACCCACCCTTGCAACGACAAATCGGCATTTTCAGACTGTCTGATCGTACGATCTCGCCACAAGCACAGGCTTTCCATGACTTATGTATTCAATACCTCAGTTATGAAGAGTCATAAGAGAGCCTAGATTAAGTAAATTAGGCAGCGCTCTGCTGCCATTTACTTCCTCAAAACTCGGTGTTTCTTCTCCGCACCATGCTTCTCGCACACCCAGTCCCCCATTTCACTCCTATATCATCAACATTTAGGCGCTGAATTTTCACTCTCGCGCACGCAAATAGTGACAAGCTGACGACAATATAAAAAATATTCGCTTATTTATAAGGAGCGACGTACGTTTAATTTACCAGAAAAACCAGATCTTCCATCATTGCCTCAAACAAGCTTAACCCCTACCAAAATCACACTTCACAACTCAGCTTGTAAATGAACCTAAGTGTTTGAATAGTCTTAATTGATAAGATCATAAGTTGAAAATTTAGCTCGCTACTCCCTTCTAAAAAGACCCTCTTTTTCACAAGGATAAAGCATCTTAAATATTCATGATTATAGTGACAGAATTATTACTTTCATAAATGGAAAACACCCATTTCAAAAATGGAATTATTGATATCAATATTTGTCGTTTTGATCACATAATTTTAGGCGTAGTTTATATTTTGTCGAAACGAGAGCGAACTAGTTTATATCGTTCTATTTCGTCAGGAGATATAAGACCAGCAAGATTATCTCTTTGTTAACAAGCAAAGTTTTATTAACAAGTAAATGCGAGTAGCAAGACATATTCAAACTGTGTTTTATATGAGCTTACACTGTTAAATATAAGGTTTTATTATGAGGCTTAATGGGATAAGTGGTGACATTCTTGTTGCTGCTAAAAGAGTTGTTCTCTGCCAAGTAGTATTAGCCGTCGGTGTAGTTTTATATGAAGTGTTTTTTGGTAATAAAGTAGATATGGAATCGTCGGCTTTGGGTATCGGAATTGCGATGCTACCTCCGCTGTTTGGTTTTATATATGCAAGCCTAAAGGTGCGCAAGAATCCTAATTATAGTTTACGTGACTTAATGCAAATGAGTCGTGTCGTGAAAATAACTTATACGTTCTTAATGTTTATCTTGGCGTTCCAGTTTTTCAAATTGGATAACCCAGTAATATTGTACGCATATATTCTCACTATGGTTGGGTACTTCTTAACACCATTTATTACTGCCTCTACAAGATCGGAGTACGTGTAGTATGGATCAAGTAACTACCGCTCACGAATACATAGAGCATCACTTAACCTTCTTAACTACAGGTGATGGTTTCTGGGCGTTCAACATCGACTCGATGTTGGTATCTTGGATTACGGGTTTACTGTTTATTGGAGCTTTTCGATACGTAGTGACTAAGGGCACCAGCGGTGTTCCAGGTCGATTTCAATGTTTTATCGAACTGATATTTGATTTTGTAAACAACCTAGTAAAAGAGATTTTTCAAGCGGAGGATAAATTAATAGGGCCACTGGCATTAACCACTTTTGTTTGGGTGTTGTTAATGAACGCGGTCGATTTATTACCAATAGATTTCATACCAGCATTAAGTCGTGCAATGGGTCTAGAACACTTTAGAGATCTACCAACGGCGGACGTAAATATTCCAATGTCGATGGCACTCGGTGTATTTATCTTACTGTTGACTTATACATTTAAAAATAAAGGATTGAAAGGCTTTATCAAAGAGCTTACTACGCAGCCATTTGATAACCCTCTTTTATACCCTGTTAACTTAGTTCTTGAATTAATAACATTAATTTCAAAACCTATATCACTAGGCTTACGATTATTTGGAAACATGTATGCAGGTGAGATGATATTTATTCTGATCGCATTAATGCCATGGTGGATGCAATGGGCACTGAGTGTTCCTTGGGCACTATTCCACATATTAATCGTATTCTTGCAAGCATTTATATTTATGGTACTGACCGTTGTTTATTTAGGTATGGCAACAGAAGAACACCACTAATTAATAACTAAAAAATTTAACTAAAAAATTATTTATCGGAGATACAAATGGATATCGTAAGCGCAGTTTTATATGTAGCAGGTGCATTACTGATCGGTTTAGGTGCAGCAGGTGCAGCATCTGGTATTGGTAACTTAGCAGGTAAATACCTTGAAGGTGTTGCGCGTCAACCAGACCTTACTCCAATGCTTCGTACTCAATTCTTCATCATGATGGGTCTTGTGGATGCAGTACCGATGATCGGTGTTGGTATCGGTCTATACATCATCTTCGCCGTGGCTTAATCAAACCGCTTTGAAAGATCGATTTATACATAATCAAGATTTAGTGAGGAAGGTATGAACTTAAATGCAAGCATGTTTGGACAAGCAATCTCATTCGTGATTTTTGTTTGGCTCTGCATGAAATATGTATGGCCCCCTCTCACCGCGATGTTAGACGAGCGCCAAAAAGAAATCGCTGATGGTTTACGCCACTCAGAGAACGCTGCGAAAGAGCTAGAACTAGCAAAATCAAATGGCGCGCAACTCATCGAAGATGCAAGAAAAGATGTGACTGAACTGATTGAACAGGGCCGAAAACGCCGCAATGAAATCATCAGCTTAGCGCAACAAGAAGCCGAGCAAGAAAAGGCACGCATCTTAGAACAAGGTAGAGCTGAGCTAGAAGGCGAACGCCAAAAGATACGCCGTGAACTTCAGGCAGATATGGCAGACGCAGTAATTCAAAGTGCACAGAAACTGATTAGCAAAAACCTAGATTCCGCAACGAACCGAGCGCTAGTTGACCAAATGATTAGCGAGCTCTAAGGAGAGGCAATATGTCAGATTACACCAATATTGCTCATCCCTACGCCAAAGCATCGTTTGAATTTGCTTTAGGTGAAAACCAGTTACAAGAGTGGCACTCAATGCTGTCCATTCTTGTGGCTGTCGCGGAAGAAGAAACGATCGCTAGTCAGATTTCTTCAGCAGAAGGTGCTTCTACACACCAAACAGAAGAGCTGGCAAACCTCATCATTCATATTTGCCAAGGACTCGTTGATGACCACGTCATTAATCTCATTCGAGTCTTGGCCGAGAACGGCCGCCTTTCTGTTGTAAGAGACCTGTTTGAATTGTACTGCGAGCTAAAGGACGAACATGAACGTGTAGTGCCTGTCACTGTCACCAGTTCAGAAATGCTGACACAAGATCAAGTTACGTCACTAACAGCTGCACTTGAGAAGAAATTAGAGCGTCAGGTTGAAATGAAGCAGGTTATTGATGACACGTTAGTGGGTGGAATGGTCATCAAAGCGGGTGAAACCGTTATCGATGGTTCTTTAAACACATCAATTGACCGATTGGCTCATCAACTTCACGCGAGATAGGTAACAATTATGCAATTAAATTCAAATGAAATCAGCGATCTAATCAAAGAACGCATCTCGAAATTTAATGTGAGCACCGAGGCTCGCAATGAAGGCACTATCGTATCGGTTCGTGATGGCATCATCACAATCAATGGCCTTGCTGATGTTATGCAAGGCGAGATGATTGAGCTACCAGGTGGCAAATACGCACTCGCACTTAACCTCGATACCCACTCAGTAGGTGCGGTGGTTATGGGCCCCTACACTGACCTCTCTGAAGGTATGAAAGTGAAAGGTACAGGTCGTATCTTAGAAGTACCTGTAGGTAACGGACTTCTTGGTCGTGTAGTCAACACATTAGGCGAGCCAATCGATGGCAAAGGCCCAGTGAGTTGTGACCGACTCGACCCTGTAGAAGTGATTGCACCGGGTGTAATCGAACGTAAGTCTGTTGATCAACCTATTCAAACTGGTTATAAAGCGGTTGATACCATGGTGCCAATCGGTCGTGGTCAACGTGAGCTTATCATTGGTGACCGTCAGACGGGTAAAACAGCGTTAGCTATCGATGCGATCATCAATCAGAAAGATTCTGGCATCAAATGTGTGTATGTAGCGATTGGCCAAAAAGCCTCCACTATCGCTAATGTGGTTCGTAAACTCGAAGACCACGATGCGCTAAAAAACACCATCGTAGTCGTGGCATCAGCATCAGAGTCTGCAGCGCTTCAATACCTAGCCCCTTATGCGGGTTGCACCATGGGTGAATACTTCCGTGACCGCGGTGAAGATGCGCTGATCATCTATGATGACCTATCAAAACAAGCCGTTGCTTACCGTCAAATCTCATTGCTATTGAAACGCCCACCGGGTCGTGAAGCCTTCCCTGGCGACGTATTCTACCTTCACTCACGCCTACTAGAACGTGCAGCACGAGTGAATGCAGAGTATGTAGAGAAGTTCACTAACGGTGAAGTGAAAGGCCAAACAGGCTCATTAACGGCGCTTCCTATTATTGAAACTCAGGCGGGTGATGTATCAGCGTTTGTACCAACCAACGTAATCTCAATCACTGATGGTCAGGTTTTCCTTCAAACCCAACTGTTTAACTCAGGCTTACGTCCTGCAGTAGACCCAGGTATCTCGGTATCTCGTGTGGGTGGTGCGGCGCAATGCAAGATCATCAAGAAACTGTCTGGTGGTATCCGTACTTCATTAGCTCAATATCGCGAGCTGGCGGCCTTTGCTCAGTTCTCTTCTGACTTAGATGAGATGACGCGCAAACAGCTAGACCATGGTGAGCGTGTTACCGAATTAATGAAGCAAAAACAATACTCTCCAATGTCAGTCGCTGAGCAAGCAACGGTTATCTACGCAGCAGAGAAAGGCTACTTGGTCGGTGTTGAGCTAAACAACATTGCCCGTTTTGAAGAAGAGCTGATTGCTTATGCCAAAGGTCAGAACCCTGCGTTGTTCGAAAAAATCAACGCGACAGGCGATTACAATGACGAAATCGACGGTGCTCTTAAAGAGATCCTAGAAGGTTTTGTTGGGATGAAAGCTTGGTAAGTGCTCCGGTTTGTTAGCTGGAAATCAAAACAAATAGGAGCAGATTATGGCAAGTACTAAAGAAATTCGCACTAAGATAGGCAGTGTTAGTAACACTCAGAAAATCACCAGTGCAATGGAGATGGTTGCGGCAAGTAAGATGCGTAAAGTTCAAGACAACATGACGCTAACACGTCCATATGCCGAGAACATGCGCAAAGTTATCTCTCATGTCGCATCAGGGTCGCTGGAATACCAGCACCCCTATCTTCAACAGCGTGAACCAAAACGTGTTGCTTACATCATTATTTCGTCCGATCGGGGCTTATGTGGTGGCTTGAACTCGAACTTGTTCAAGAAAGTGCTAGAAGAAATGGAACAGTGGCGTACCAAAGGTGTTGAGGTAGAGACCACCTTAATTGGTTCAAAAGCTATCTCATTTTTCCAACGCAGCGGCAATGTTATCGCGCAAACGTCAGGTCTTGGTGACGCACCTAAATTAGAAGACATCTTAGGTACGGTTAACGCGATGCTAGGGCATTACGACGACGAAAAAATTGACAGTTTGTATCTCGTGTATAACCAGTTCATCAACACCATGGTTCAAGAACCAACGACCTTGCAGTTGCTGCCCCACCCTTCAGATTCTGAGGCCGATGGAGGCGCGAAAAAAGCACGTCGTTGGGACTACATCTACGAACAAGCACCAAGAGACATCCTCTCTGAGCTGTTACATCGATACATTGAATCACAAGTGTATCAAGGCATCGTAGAGAGCATTGCCTGTGAGCAAGCAGCCCGAATGGTCGCTATGAAAGCGGCGACTGATAACGCAGGCCAACTCATTGATGACTTGCAGTTGGTCTACAACAAGGCGCGTCAGGCTGCCATTACCCAAGAGCTGAGTGAAATAGTCTCAGGTGCCCAAGCTGTCTAGGGCTAGAAAAGACTGGGTCAAGAACAGAATTTGAGGATTTAAGAATGAGTGTTGGAAAAATAGTTAAAGTAATCGGCGCGGTGGTTGACGTCGAGTTCAGCGGCGGCAACAGCCCACGCGTTTATGATGCATTGAAAGTGACTAGCGACGAAGCAAGCTCGTTAGTATTGGAAGTACAACAACAACTGGGTAGCAATATCGTTCGTTGTATTGCAATGGGTACGTCAGATGGCTTACGTCGTGGCCTAACGGTTGAAAACACAGGCTCTCCAATCACGGTTCCTGTCGGCGAAGAAACGCTAGGCCGTATCATGAACGTGCTTGGTCAACCTATCGATGAGTGTGGTGAAATCGGTCAGAAAGAAAACTACGAGATTCACCGTGAAGCCCCTTCTTATGAAGAACAAGCAAACAGCACTGAGCTTCTAGAAACAGGCGTTAAGGTTATCGACCTTATCTGTCCATTCGCTAAGGGTGGTAAAATTGGTCTGTTCGGTGGTGCTGGTGTAGGTAAAACCGTCAACATGATGGAGCTTATCAACAACATCGCCAAAGCCCACTCAGGTCTTTCTGTGTTTACCGGTGTAGGTGAGCGTACTCGTGAAGGTAACGACTTCTACTACGAGATGAAAGAAGCAGGTGTACTAGACAAAGTAGCCATGGTTTACGGTCAAATGAACGAGCCACCGGGAAACCGTCTACGTGTTGCACTTACAGGCCTGACTATGGCTGAGCGCTTCCGTGATGAAGGTCGTGACGTACTTCTGTTCATTGATAACATCTACCGTTACACACTTGCGGGAACAGAAGTATCAGCACTGCTGGGCCGTATGCCTTCAGCAGTAGGTTACCAACCAACACTCGCTGAAGAGATGGGTGTGCTTCAAGAGCGTATTACTTCGACTAGACAAGGCTCTATCACGTCTATTCAAGCGGTATACGTACCTGCGGATGACTTGACTGACCCATCGCCAGCAACAACCTTTGCTCACTTAGATGCGACCGTTGTACTGTCTCGTAACATCGCGGCACTGGGTCTATACCCTGCGATTGACCCGTTAGATTCAACGTCACGTCAGTTAGATCCGCTGATCGTAGGCCAAGAGCACTACGACATTGCACAAAAAGTACAAACAACGCTGCAACGCTACAAAGAGCTAAAAGACATCATCGCGATTCTTGGTATGGATGAGCTGTCTACTGAAGACAAACAGACCGTATCTCGCGCTCGTAAGATTGAACGTTTCTTAACGCAGCCTTACCACGTAGCCGAAGTGTTTACCGGTCAGAAAGGTGTCTTTGTACCGCTAAGCGAAACACTAAGAGGCTTTAAAGGTCTATTGAGCGGTGAATATGACGATATCCCAGAGCAAGCGTTCTTGTACTGTGGCTCTATCGACGAAGTGCTTAACAAAGCAAAATCACTCTAAGAGGCAGGTGCACCATGGCTATCGGAATTACAGATAATACATTTCAACTTAATATTGTAAGTGCGGAAGGTACGCTGTTTTCAGGTCCAGCGTATGCCCTAGCCGTTTCTGGCGCTGACGGTGAACTGGGGATCCGCCCCGGTCACTCCCCGCTTCTCAGTAAGATCAAACCGGGCGTAACCGTGTTTGTTACAGACCCTAAATCAGAAGGCCAAGTGCTGTATGTCTCTGGTGGGATGCTGGAAGTTCAGCCGGATGTGGTTACGTTATTAGCCGACACGGCCTTGCATGGTAAAGACATTGACCGCGCTCGCGCAGAAGAAGCGAAATATGCCGCTCTAGAGAACATCAACAAGGGCAACATAGACATTAACTTTGCACAAGCTCAGCTAGAACTAGCGAAAGCCGTTGCTCAGTTACGTGCATCAGAGCTAACTTCTTCTCACACAAGACACTGAGAATAAGCGTTATTGGCCGTTAGCTGTGCTAGCAAACAATCGAGTAGGAGGAGGCCTCACGGCCTCCGTCCTCTCACACCACCGTACAAG
>NZ_JBFSUV010000032.1:48255-62409 GCF_041467515.1 Vibrio sp. 10N.247.311.12 | reverse complement strand
ATTTCACAATAATTCATCAATCTTAATTAGATCACATTTTTACTTTAATTGGTATTAGTCGAGACACAAGGGAGGTTATTCGCGATACATGGCCAGTTCGATGATCCGTTTGCACTGTTAGCGTATATGGATAAGTACCAACTTAGTTTCTCTGAAGATTCCAGACACCTCAAGGTGTCGGTGTCGAGTGAAGGGTTTACCGACATTCGTGGCAACTTAGAGCAGCAGTCTTGTGCATTCAGTTTTCGTTTTTATTGCGATGATGCGCTTGGAGAGTGGCTAGACATGGCGCTGTGCGTTGACCCAAATACGATGAAATATTGGGAGAGAACCGCATGAGTAAGGATCTGAAGAAGCAATTGAATAATGTCATTGAAAGTATGCGGTATCAATTTGGGACCCATTCATTTCTCGATATGTTCATCGACTATTGGTGTTTCTTACATACCGAGATGTACCCACCGAGCGAGACGGTTATTGAACAGTTGTCCGTCCCTGATATCCAGAAGGATTGTCAGCTGATGACGCACTTGATATGCAAGTTGGCCATAGAAGAAGGCGAGACGGATGTTCTTGGGGACTTGTTATCCAAATACTCCAGCTTGGCGCACACCAACGATTTTTTCCCAACACCAATCGCGCTGGCAAAGCTCTTAGCTGGCTTGAATCGCGCAGGTATGAATGAAGATAGTGGGGCAATATCGTTATATGAACCTTGTGTGGGTTCTGGGGCTGTCACCCTGTCGTTCATCGAAAATGAATACTTTGATCACCTCGATAAATCGAGCCCTTTGGACCACTTAACGGTGTGTGTCGAAGAGATATCTGAACTGTTATGCAAGGCATTTTTAATTCAATTGCTTTTGAAGTTACAGCATCTTGAGTATGTAGGGGGAAAACCTGCGCTTCCGGCCAGCGTCGTCATTCAGCAGATCGATGTCATTTCAAGAAAACAAAGAAAGGTCTGTTTTAATATGGAATCACCGGAGGGTTAGAAAGAAACCATGTATATGACATGAAATCGGGTAGGGACAGGCAAAGAAAAAGCCCAAATATCGGTGAGATGTTTGGGCTTTTACGCGTTCAGTTAATGCAGCGTGACCAATTGGTTAGATTCCGTTGGCGCGTATTTCATTAACCAATTTTTATAAATGAAGTAAGAAGAAACGGTCGACACATATTCGTCGTTCTTTGACGCCCATTCTTGATACGTTAAGTTTAAAGAAGCGGTTTTCTTTGCCGCACAATACTCTGCTTTCAAAAAGGATTTCAACGACTCAAAACTGAAATCGAGGATCTGATAATGTTCCAAAAACATAATGATGTTTTCATCAAATGTTTCAAATGGATTCGATGTGGTGTTTAACTCGTGCGTATGATGTAGTTGCATAATATTAACTTAGTATTCTTATCTTTAGTTAAACCAAACTTTCGAATGGCTATAAATGTTTAGGAAATGCGTAGACGTACACTCCTTTACTTTTGATATATCTACTGTTTGCAACGTTTGACGTAGTTAGTTTTTTCTTTTCTTAAAACCTTCGGTAAAACAAGGCTTTAAAACAACCACATTCGCTATAAAAATGTGAGTGCTCTTATTATTATTTTTGTTATCAAATTATAGCATTTTTTAGTTTTTGGACTTGTTGCTACTGTCGTACAGTGTCCGTCCATGTAAAACAGTATGCAGATGAGTGTGGTACAATATGTCAAT
Source organism: Vibrio sp. 10N.247.311.12 (assembly GCF_041467515.1). Lineage (NCBI taxonomy): Bacteria > Pseudomonadati > Pseudomonadota > Gammaproteobacteria > Vibrionales > Vibrionaceae > Vibrio > Vibrio sp. 10N.247.311.12. The sequence continues at coordinate 60,695 of NZ_JBFSUV010000032.1, read as the reverse complement.
TAACGGAAAGAATTTTAAGACTTAGTATAAAATTTTGAATAAAGGTAACAATATACTAAACCATTAAAGTTTCCGTTAACTCGAAACAAAACCATTCTATCAATTATTAACGCCTTGCTAAGTGGCAAATGATAATGCACTCAATTGCATTAATATCTGTTTACCAAGATCCCCTGAATTCTTCAACAAAATTTGGTATGTTTTGGATTTATTCTCATAATGGAGACTTTATTACATTTTCATTTGGAATCTTCATTCAAGTAAATTGTGCAACGGTGAAATCTAATGAGTCATGTTTCATGGCTTTTTGACTTGAACGGGTTTCTATTTTACCCCCCGCTTACCCACTGAACCCTTTTGAACTATCGGACGATTCAACTATCGGGGGGATACGAAGAAACGGACTTACATAATACTCCCATCCCCACAATGAGAGAGATGATTATGGAACGTTTAAATGTTATGGATTCAGTTGTAGCATCATTAAAAGACGGTGAGGCAACGTTCATTATGACGGCAAGCCCAAAGGGTGAAGAGTATGTGTACTCCGTTGGCGTGTCGGTCAGTACAGATAACGCATTCGAGATCGCCATTACCGGCTTAAGTCCAGAACAAATGCACTTCTTCGGAAACCATTTTGCTCAACACATCAAAGAACGCGTGATTGAGTTAGATGAACCTATCACTTATGTTGAAGAGGTATTCAATGTGCCGGTTGCATTGGTTAAAGTATCTCAAGAGCATATGCATGATGGTACGTTCACCGTTGCTGAAACCACGCTGGACATGACCGACAAGCAAATTCCGATGTTTCAACTGGTTTTACCCGACCCAAATGGCCGCTTTCCGTGGCAAGAGCACGTCGACTCAAAATGGAAAAAGTATCAAAGCATCTTCTTTGATGTGCAACAGATCGAAAACTTATACAACTAGATAGAAGAACATCCATTTATCCATATTACGACTGTTATTTGACCAAGGATGGACAATTTCAACCCATGAATAGCTATGTATTTCCATGCAGTAAACGGGCGGGATCTTACTTTATTCAGATCCCGACTGTTTGGTCTGAAAAGGCCACTGACAGTGAGTATTTCTCTACCTCTCGTTATCAATCCCCTAAAGCCAGTGCAGAAACATACGTTAAAGCGCAACTCGCGTATATTTATGGCGACATGCGAGCTGCATTAATTCTCGCGTACCCACGATGGGTAAAGAAGCTTAAGTATGGGTGCCAAGTGTCAGTGAGAGAAACACAACGAGTCAGTAGAGGAAAGCCATACCCAGTATTCGACGTATCTTGGACTGAGTTTACATCTGATGAATTTGGAGTAAGGACGTCGAAGCGGAAGAGAACATCACGGTCTTATAATGTCGAGAATAAAGCAGAAGTTGCACACAACGTAACTTTATTTGTGGCCAGTCTTCGCGCAGAGACAACGGCCAGTGTCCTACACCACTCGGCTCTGAACTTTGAATACGACCTGAGTGAGTTAACGCGCTCTTAGATTAACGAAGATAGGGGATGGGTATTTACATGCGCTGACGATGAACAGTCTCATCAGATCATGGTTATTGCTCATCTCGGTTATCGTCTACGCAAAAGAACCCTGCTCTTAACTGCGAACACGCTTCCAAGAAAGATTCTGTCTCTTGTCGACTGACATTGTAATCCAGTCTATGGAGTGCCTTGAAGTGGATCTCGCTAATCACATCACAATGCTTAAGAACCCAATCGGGTAACTTGTATTTAATCGAACGCTTCATCGTACTAATACCACCACCCTTTGCGCCGAGTTCTTTCATGCGACTTTCTAGGTATTTACCTTCTGCAACAATCGCAAGAATCCGATCATTGAGTGTGTCAATTGGGTACTCAGGCGGTGAGGCATTCGGCTGGTGGTTTGATGATTGGCACTGAGCGCTACATAAAAGCTCATCTTCTGCTTGGCCTTCTAAATAGCGCTGCAGCTCCACTTCAGGAGAAAAATCCACGATTTGCTTATGATGCTCAGTTAAGTCACCGCTAATGATCCCTCTTGACGCATAGAGGTGCGTCAATTTATCCGCTACCTTCTTGCAGCATTCAGCGTCAAATTTATTGGTTTCATGCTCAGAACATGACATTTTGTGGAAAATCGCATTTACTTCGTCGCGAACATCATTACCGTTAGGTGTAGGAAGCAGATGCGTCAAATTGAGTTCATCAGTGCTTGCTTTGTTGTCACGTCCCTGTTTTTTGTTACTCATAAGCCACCTAACTGCAATAAGATTGGAGTGATAATTTTCTAATAGTTTTGAATATAGTAATTAAGGGATCTGCTATTGGCAAATAGGCATCTTTAATAAACGTCTTACCGGATTATATGCATAATCCCGTGTAATTAAAGGGCTTGCAGCTATCTAACGAGTGAGTGCTTTTGTTTATAGAGATATCAATGGCTTAAGCAATTGCTCTAGCCAAGTTGATGATTTCATTGACTCAAATCATTCGTTGTTTTGAATCCGGTCACATTTATTGGCACAAGATCAATCTTTGTAGCATTTGCCATTGCGAATAAAAGAAACACAACATACATCACACCCTTCGATTACGTGCTTGTTGGTACTCCACGAACTGAAACGCATCCAGTATATGAAGATACTTCAGTTACCCTGCTCAAATATTACTCAACAATAACATTTTATGTTATCGCATACAGGGGTAGGCTCCTTTGCCATCACTCCACCACCTGCGTGAATATTGTCTTTGAACGACATTGAAAGCACGCTCTTCGCAATCATGTCATCCATTTCACTTGATATTCAGGGAGAGTGACATCACAGAAGCAATCCTGATGTCACTTTCCCTGACAAGTGCCAGCTCTTAACCAGCATGACGTCTATTTCAATTCCAGCTCGGTATCTGCACGCAGCTTGATGGCGGTTTTAACCAGAACTTCTGCCCAAAAGTCCGAGCTCAGAATCTTCATCATGCTGAATTTAGCTTTGGTGTAGTTCTGTATGTCCGTGACTTTGTATTCATCTCTTAGTCCTTCACGGATCTCGAAATGCGTTTTCACTTCGTCTGCAAAGCCTATATCGACAGCTTCAGCCCCGGTCCAGATGTAACCGGTAAAGATGTCCGGGTTATCCGTCATCAATTTCTCGCCTCTACCTTCAATCAAGGCATCTTTAAATTCTTCGAACAGCGGCTGGAGGACATGCGTCTCAATGTGCTTTGTTGCTTCTGGGTTTTCAGGTAAAAATGGGTCCAAAAGCGCTTTGTTTCTACCCGCCGTGTACGTTCGTCTTTGAACTTGAACTTGTTCAATGAGTTTGTCGAACCCCCATGTATCCATTCGTACCCCGACACTGCCAATCAATGAATTTCTATGTGCATACACCTTGTCAGCGGAAGAGCTGATGTATAAACAAGCCGACGCACACATTTCACCTATCGAAAAATAGACCGGCTTATTGGTAGTTTCTCTCATGGACATTAAAGTCCTATGTAATATCTCGGCCTGCACTGGGCTGCCACCTGGTGAGTTCGCTTCAATCAAAATGGCATGAGCCAATGGATCTTTCATGGCTTTTCTTATGCTTTCTGACAGGATAGTTCCATCAGCTGTCGGACTGCCTCTCTCTACGGCTCCCTCCAGTTGTATGAGAGCTATGTGCGGAACCGGCATGTTGAAATAGTGACTTCGGTATATGGTTTGACCGACCGCGAACAACACACCAAAAACAATGAAACCAACCTTAATCCGATTTAGGTTGTGAATAGACCGGTATCGCTGCGTAAACTCTTTGAGGTTTTCTCTCAATGACTTTGGTTCTTGATTCTTCTTTTTAAATATCCGCATGTTATTGATTACCTATGTCTGTTTAAAAGCGTTGGAATTCACGCATGATCGTGGTGGTTAATAGGATGCATAAACCAATGAAAAATAGGGGTAAATATCGCCAGAATCCGCCATCAATGATGGGGACAACAAGGAAGACCCATAGTGAAAAGAGAATGATGAATATCATGCGAAAGGCCATTGCCGCTATTTTCACGTTGTGCTGTGTAAAGGCGTAGATTCGCTTACGATATTCGTAGTAAGAATCACTCATGAACGCGAAGATAAGCACCCCGCCTAAAAGAAGCCATTCCATGAGTACGTTCAGTCGAAGTATGCTGCGATACCACCACATCTTTGTGTTATCCACCAGCCGCTCTGATATGCCTGCAATAAAGACCCCGGACCCATTTGTTTTTTCAGGTTTGATATAAAATCTATCAATGACATTGGAGATGCCCGTATCGACCATCGTCGTCTGGTATTGACCGTTTACACGGTCGAACACTATTTCTGATTGCTCTTCGGTCATTGTCGACTGAACAATGGACACCTCATCGATGACGTCGGCTCTAAATTGCTCCGCTGACATACCAAACCAGCAATACAACAAAGAAAAGAACCAGATCATAAACCCCAGTCTTACCCACGGGTTTAGTATCGAGACACCATCACCGAGTAGGGCTTTGTTACCTTCGTCGATAAAAGATTGGGTATCATGCGCCATGAGCAGCCTCCAATATCTTTTCAGGTTTGAGTAACAGGTCTAACAAATTCACCGAGCGAGGATCTTCGAAGGCGTAGGGTGCGATACCCATTGTATTGAGTTCAGGACGACCGAAGAGTTGAGGGAGCAGTAACAGGCTCAGTTGGCGACAATGTTTCTCGCTCTCTGAGGTTAGTTTTCTGTCAATGACTTCCATGCAACATACGCGGCTGGACGTAGCAAAGTCTGAAAATGAACAGCGAATCGGGTCCCAGATTAGGTCGCAGCCTGCCTTTGTGTCTTCTGATGTGACCATGACTTTGAACAGTTCTGAGGTTCGGTCAAACACTTTCAAAAAGATGTGCTTGAAGGCGACTTCCTTGCCGTGTGTTTCATAATGCTCATCCCATGTATCGGCCATCTCTCGCAATACCACGTCAAGTAAGAGTTCTTCTTCTCCTTCATTGAAAGAAGCTGGCACAACGTCACCGAATAACCTCACTACTCGCATTTGAACCTCACCAAGAGACGGCCAAATAAACGCTTGATAATTCAATCGCTCGCTCAACTCTTTATCGATCGTTCGATTCAGATAAACGCTGGCAGTAACTTTTTTGAATTTGGTCGATACTTTCATAATATTTCCTTAACGTGGCTCTACAGGCAGGCGGAGTAGGGTTTTATTTCCATTTGAGAAGCTGCATATAGCTTGCAAATTGGGTAAGGCCGATACCATGAACGGTGGAAATAAACTGCGCTCTTCTGATGACTCACGTACACCAGAACCTGAATTGAATGAAGAGACGGAATCTTGTGTTGAGGCGCTGTTTGAAATCATCTTTTGATGCTTTCTTAGATCGGCAGCCCCCATCTTTTCTGATACATATTCACGAGTTACTTTGCCTTCACATCGCATGGCGATGGTATTGGCACACAGCTCGGTTATCCTATCGGCGGTCGCTTGCGAGGTTTTTTCTACGATGTCGGGCATGGACTGGGTACTTAAGTACAGTTCGTATTTGGATTGACGACCGACGGCGAGTAAATTCAGGATTGGATCATTAAGCGCGTTATGGGCTTCATCAACCATAAAGCAAACCTCTGGCTCTTCTCCTGTACCAAAGTTATAACGTTCAGCTGACGATGCCGCTGCAGCTGCCGACACAAGCTTCGATAAGGTGCCTGAAATCACTGGGTCTGTTAAACCGTCTGTGGCGCAGTACAGCACTCCACCTGTGTTTGATAACTCGCGTAAATTGACGACGTTCGGTTGGTTGTCCGACAAATTATTTAAATCAGGGGACAACAAAGTATCTAGAGGCGCCGAACAAAGTTGTTCCAGAATTGCATTCAATGAGCCAGTTTTGGTGCTCACTTCAGATGACTTTTTATGGAAGGCGTCAATGATCCCTGAAAGTTGAGAGCAAGGTTTGTCTTTGGCCATGACATCGGAATAATACATGATCATATTTTCAAGCCAGTCTTGCGAGCCCATGGCCTTGATGCGACCGTTCATTTGGGCTTTCCAGTCCACACCTATTTCTTGACTGAAGTACGTTTCACACGTTTTCTCTACCAGACGAACTAGACCTTCACGCAGGTAGTAATGAAGGGTACGAAGTGTGAGTCGTTCACCGATGTATTCCGCTGCCTGAGTAATTTGGTTTACACGTTCCCAACAGAATTGTTTAAATACTTCCCCAGAAGAGCCGCCCGTTGGAATACATTCAACGACACGGGTTGCCAGTTCCGATGTTCGGTTATAGTTGGCTAGGCAATCAACAACGACAGACTCTGATGGCCGTGCGGGGGCAAAATAGTAGAACTGGTCCCCTTTACCCTGACGAACCATCTCTGCTTTCAACCCATTTCGCATTTCCGGCGTATTTTTTGGGTCGATGATGATGAGCAAGCATTTTCGCTTTGACCACAGTTTGTTTAATGCGATTAACTTTAACAACGTTGTTTTGCCAGAGCCCGGAACGCCGTAGATGATTGTGTGTGCGCGGCCTACATCATAATGCACAGTCACAGCTTTCTCGTTGCCCAAGGCCATGAGGAATGGCTCCCCACCTAATGCTTCGTTCAGATCAGGGTTATAGGGGATAAACTTCCTTAAATATAAAGGCACTTTTTGGTCGCGGCGTGCAGAAGGGAGGGCGTTGATTTTATACATATTGATGGCGTGCTCAGGCCCCCAATTAAAGCCGGTCCCTAAGTACATGCGGTCTTTGTATTTTTCTGCCTTCTTTCGAGTGTCTTCCAAAGACTCTATATCCAGTTTGTTTGAACACAATCGAGCTTGCATCTTTAGAATTGGCCATGCTTCAGAAGATCGTTTTGCGGCCATGACAAAGCTGGTGGCCATACCTAGCCCTGTCAGCATCACCGTATCGGGAGCCGGTGTCTCAGTGAATAGGTTGTACAATGCTTGATATCCACCAGCGACACTGAAAAAAGCACCCGAAGCCAGCCATGCGCGAGCTTGTTGTATCTCAAACACTTCACGGAAGTAGTCTTGAATATCGTCATACAGGGGTTTTGTCTTTGACTTAAACATCAGAAGCGACTCCATTAGCAATTAAGTTCAATTCTTTGGCGAGGTTTGAATCTAAAATTAACTTCTCTTGCTCGCTGTTAATGGTGAGCTTTCCTGCAAAGAAATCGAGGTTATCCATACGCTCCGGCCTACCATAGTCATTGAAATTTTTAATTTGATCTAAGAACAGCTTTTCGCCCACACCGAACAGCTCTGCGAAGGCTTTGACGCAACTGCTGTCCAACTTGATGTGCTCTGTCGCGTCAATGCCCAATACTTTCCCTGGCTCTATGTCATCTCCGAAGCGGTCAAAAAAGGCCATTGTATTCATTTCCATGTTGGTCATCTCTACAAGACAAAGAACCCACGTTTTGTGCGCGTAGATCGCATTTCTTGAGCTGTAGCTGACAATGGAATCACCATCGGTCCTACCATTGGATAGCGCCCATGCCATCACATAACACAAGGTTCTTAGGTCTTTATCAGACACATTTTTTAAAGCGGAAGCTCTTTGCGGTGCTTTCTGTGTTTGGGACTTACGCCCTTTAGCTGCGGTGGCTAGAGGTTTGGACGACGGTGCCTGAACCGGTTTGTCGTCAGCTGCGTTGATGTTCATGCCATCCCATACACTAGGTGCCGCATTGTTTTCTTCCACCGACTGATTTGTTTCATTTTCGAACACGATTGTTGGCCCCCTTGTCTTTGACGGTGAGTTTGCCTTTGTGGTGTTCGTCTTAGTCGCTGCTTTTTTCGTTGCTGGCTTTTTCGTTGCTTGTGGTTTGGGTGCTTGTGGTTTGGGTGCTGGTTTCTGCGCAGGTACGTTGTTTTGAGCAGGTGTCGCTGTTGCTGGCTTCCCATCGTTGCTCGTGTTGGCCGGTGCTGGTGCATTGATCTGCTGCGGGGTCGTTGTCGGTGATTGATTTTCAGCAGCTTGCATGAGTTCTTCAGGTGGTTTTGGTAGCCCCGGCAAATTCAACGAACGAGCCTTATTACGATTCACTTGGGAGCCTTGCTCTGGGTCCAAGTTATAAAGGGTCTGAAATGGGTTATCTTTTGGCTCGGTATAATCCAAGCTGCCTTTGGCGTCGATTGTTAAGCGTTCGCCCATGCTAGAAAATTCGATGTAACAGTCTTTAAGGTTAGGTGGGCGTAATTCACCTTCGAAGACCAAATCTGGATAACTGATACGAACGATATCAACTTGTCGCATCTTCCCTTGCTTCGCTGTAAATGTGAGCCTCACAAAGTCTGACTCTTCGTGCATCGGCTCCACAATACCTAGCTCTTCCATCTCCTGAACCACGATACCAATGTTGGATTCAATTCTGGCTAGGTGACCCGAGTTGCTAGAATTGGCGTTCATGTGGCTGATGATGTCTTGCACGCCATTTCGGTAATCGAGATATACCTCCCCATCAATGACATACATGCGAGCACCGATTTCATTGACTTTGTTCCAACGGTTTTTTCGTAAATCACGGATGGCCGAGATAATGCCGTGACTCTTACCGGCTTTACGCTGTCCGATGAGTTTGTGGAATTGGGTTCTACGATCTCGTTCGGCACTGAGCGCATCGGCACGGCGCAATGGTTTCTCGATATACCCTTCCTTACGGGCATAATTCTGCAGCGCGTCAATGATTGGTCCTGAAAGGTTATCGTTAGATTGATATAACCAGCGCTTTGCTGTGTCACTCAGAACTCTGTCTAATAACAGCACTGACAGCTTCTCATGGTAATGATTAGCACGGCGTGGATTCCAGCTAACGGTGTAGCGGTCAATACCGTATCTTTCACTGAATTCGTAAATGGTTTCAATTTGTGGGTTCCAGGTAGTATCCAGCTCTTTCCCCGAAACCCTCATGTCAGAAATGACTTTCCCTGCATCATGCAACAAACCTGTTAACCATGCGGCAAAGCGCCATCGCGGTTCTCGTAGCATCTCCTCATCTTGGAATCCGATAGCCAAAGGCCGAGAGCCCTTCGACATTCTTAAGGTCATTAAGGCAACATCTAATGAATGACGAAGTAGGCCGCCAACTTCATTGTGATGATGGTACTCACTAGCAGGCAGTAGGTGGAAAAATGAAATCACAGAACGGATCGCGTGCATGTACGTGTTCATAAAGCATGGCGTCAGGTTTTTATCTGTACCTTCGAGCATGCCTACGGCAAGGAAGGTTTCCTTAATAATGCCTCTATAAGCGAATAAAATGTCCCCCTCCGTTAAGACAGGGACACCATCTGGCGTCGGCGGGTATTTGATCATGCTTGCGACTTCTTTCTGCAAGCGTGTGATCTCCTGCTGCTGCTTCAAAATAGTTTCACTGGCGAACTCCTCATGCAGCTCACCAGTTTTCAAGCGCAATTTCTCTTTTACGATAATTGCACTTTGAGTTAATTTTGATCTGACGCCATCAAACATTCGCATTAAGCTGATTCCTGTAGTGACTCATCGGATTTTTGAGTTATTACGGTTTGAATTTCTTCCGCACTCAGTGGGTCTTCGTCTTCGCCTAATATCTCAGCGCCACCAGCATGAATATCCACCGGTTCTGCTTCTTGCTCAGTTTCAGCTTCATTCAATGGAGCCGACACGTTATCTGGCTGCTCATCGGTGACCTCTTCAACCACCTCTACTGGTTTCAACTTTTGATTGATTTGTTGATTAACGCGTTGGTGTGTTGTGCCGCGACCAGTGTCTAGCGAGCGAAGTTGGTTGGTAATACGGAACACGTCGTTAGAGAAGCGCGACATCGTAGAAGCGAGTTTGATTTTCGCGTACTTGTAACGTTCTTCGTCGACATCGCCTACCATCCAAAGTACTTCCATGACCGCCATCGAGTTGTCGAACTTTCGAATGACCTGCAACACACGTTGGAAGACAGGGTGGGTCACATCGATGACGACTTTGTGGTTATCTGGTACTTCGATTTCAGGAAAAGGTACATTGCGATTTTGTTTGCGGTATTTACGCTTCACTGCATCAGCCTGTCTTGCAAACTCACCTTGACCTTCTTCCAAATGTTCAAAGTTGGTTTCAAAGATAGACACTACCGCATCACGGTTTTCATCGTTGTCTTCGGTGGACTCGTACAGCGTCGCAATTCGTTGTGTTGCGCCAACCAATTGACCGCCTTTTTGACCTAAGTAGCGGTACATTGTCTCGCTTCGACACACGATTGAAACGGGGATGTGGCGTCGCATTTGCTTAAATTCAGCCATGGTGATTCTCCTTAGAGATTGATGAGTTCTGGGTAATAGTCAGCGATGACCTTTTCTAGCTCGCCTATTTTTCGGTTGTATTCCCTGCTTAGTGGGAGCCCTCTATCTGCAATGAAAATGCTGAGTAATACGCGTCGTTCCTCTCGAAGCGTTTTATAGCGCTCCCTTAATCCGAGGTAACGTCGTGTGGGTGGACTGATGATTTTCTTAAATGCTAGGAACAGCTTTAATTCCCAATCCCTCATGTATTTTTTACATTGTGATTTGGAAAAAGGGTGGGTCAGCACTTTGTAGGGAATCTTGTTCTCTGACTTGTTCTCGTACTTCGTCGCGAACTTAGGAATTTCATAGTATTTCTCTGAATTCGGAATCTTCTTATCGGGGTCAAAGTGATACGCCTTCTTTTTTGTTGTTTTGTTTAAGCGGCTCATGTCACGCATTCGAAGTTCAAAACACATCACCATCTCCCAACCGTCTCTGTCTTTGGTGTAATACTTAGTCCCAATCAGTACATGGCCTGTATTGGCGAACGTGCTTCTACGGTTGTAAGAATTGTCTTTGATAATTACATGGTTCTGTTCGAGCTGAGGTTTTCGGTAATACTTGTCAGCCAAGTCTTCCATTTCGGCTATAAGTTCACCGGCTTCGGCATAGACCGCCTTCAGTTCCATTGCATTACGTTTTAGGTTCTTGGTGATCAAACCCAATTTTAAATCTGCATGGATATCGTCTTTTTTAACCTGAACATCAGCCTCAATGTCCTCAGTAAGAACATCAAGTTCGTCTGTTTGAACGTCAAGGACATCCGCCTGTTCATGCATAAACCCTGTCTCCTTCCCAAATGGGGTATTGGTTGATACTGCATGAAATAAATCGACGTTTTTTCAAATAAGGGACGAATTTTCGCTAATAGATTTCAGAATTGCTTTCCGAATAGGGCAGGTCTGCGGGTGTTTACGTTGGTATGAACAATGGTTCAATCATGAAAGTCGTATCCACGAATTTGAATTTGTTCAGCCTAACACTTTGTCTCGCTATGACAGGGAAGGGGTACTAGACATGACCAGTGTTCGTGGAATTCAGCTGGTGACCAACGATTCGAGCTCGTGCAGTCGCTCAACTCAATTTCTCTGAATGACATTGGAACTAATGACTTTCCACCAGCTCCTCGGCTGGGAACCGGCGGATGACCAGCACCCAAGAATTTCTTCCGGCGCAGATGTCGATTCCCATGTCTTGCACTGACACGGGATGATGTGTCCCGGCACCAGCGCCGGTTTATCACCCGAGAACCTGCTGGTCACCAGGCGACGCTGGTATCAGATATCTAAGTTCAAAGTCTGTGACTGACACTGAATGTTATGACCCAGTACCAGCGCCGGTCTTTCTCCCGAGAACCTGCTGGTCGTGATTATCACCAGGGCCTCGCTGGAAACAAATATCTAAGCTCAATATCTCTGACCGACACTGAATGTTATGACCCGGCACCGGCTCCTCGGCTGGGAACCGGCCGATGACTAGTACCCAGGCGCTCGCTCTGGCGTGGGAATTAATCCCGCATGTCTCGCACTGACACGGGATGGCATGACGCGGCACCAGCGCCGGTCTTTTAACCGAGAATCCGCTGGTCATCGTGAGTTGAGAATCCGTCAAAGACAATTGGCTTGAACACCATTTTCTAGATTGTTTAGTAATTAATTCATATTCATTGTCACCCCGAGAAATTGAACCGTCTCGGGCAACGACTCAATCTTGGGTAGTACCGTTCGGCTTGAGATGATTTTTGGATATTTATATTTATTTTTTTGTTTTTAAGAAGGGCTGTACCGCTCAGGATTCCATTTCAATGTCTTGGTTAGACTCTTTACGGTTAGCCAGTGGTCATTGATTCACTCTCGGGCAGGGTCGAATCATATTCATGGGATGTCACGGTCGATGATTGATGCTCGGGCAGGGTCAATTCTGATTCTTAGGATGTCACGGTCGATGATTGATGCTCGGGCAGGGTCGATTCTGATTCTTAGGGTGTCACGGTCGATGAAAGATGCTCGGGCAGGGTGGAATCATATTCTTGGGATGTCACGGTCGATGATTGATGCTCGGGCAGGGTCGATTCCGATTCTTAGGGTGTCACGGTCAATGA
>NZ_JBFSUV010000032.1:36761-48155 GCF_041467515.1 Vibrio sp. 10N.247.311.12 | reverse complement strand
GATTGATGCTCGGGCAGGGTCGATTCCGATTCTTAGGGTGTCACGGTCAATGATTAACTCTCGGGCAGGGTCTTTTCTAAATTGCCATGCGCCAGCGACCTCTCCCTTGGCGGGAGCCTTTTTTTTAGCTCCCCCTTTATAATACTATTATACGGAGGGTGGTACACCACCACTAATATATGACGAAAGGCTGAATTTTCGTGTGAATTTTCGTTGTCACCAGTCACTTTTTCGTCTTTTTGATACCACCCCATGTATATGTAGGAGATATGTCCACCACACTCATAAAATCCTCATTTTCAAATTCCCTACATATATTGAGGGGGGTGTCAGACATCTCATTTATTAGCAGGTGCTAATGTTTTGGTGGTTCAATTTTAGTCGAATTTTGATACCACCATTGATATATGTAGGGACAGTGATGCCAAATTCTGAAACGAACTGTCGTTTCATGGTGGTTGATTAGCAGTGATGATCAGAACTAGATTACTTTCGTTAAGGCGCGTCATTGAAAATAAGGATTAACAATACCGCTCAAAATGTGTATGTCGGTTGATGGACGTTCTTTTGAGTAACGATTTTCGATTTCTGGCTAATTGCTTTCAAGAACGCGCAAATCTTCCCATACAATTCCCAATCCCACCAAAATAGAAACGATGTTATGCAATTTTTTTCAATTGTTTCTACAAATGTCATTTCTTAACCGATTTATTACGGTGTTTATCAATATTTCCCAAGCATCTCGATTTTCCTCATACGCAATACAATTTTATTCGATTCATGCACGATATTTTTCAACAGCTAACAATAAACATGAAAAATACCCTCACTAATTGCTAAACCATCATCAATTTTTGTGTATCACTAGGTTTGACATCAAGACAAATGATCGGAGTGATTGATTATGAACAAACAACTGGAAGTTGCAGCGATAGATGTAGGCTTTGGAACCACCTGCGTTGCATCTGAAATAACAGGCGATCACTGTTATTACCATTGCTTCCCATCAAGAGCTGTAAAGGTGAATCCTACAGAGCTGAAGCGACTGGAATCGTTTGGCACAACTCAGCGAAATACGGTTTTAGTGAACATTGACGGAAGTAGTTATGAAGTGGGGCCGGGAGTTTTGTCAAAAGCAGCTGACGCCAACGAAAGACTTCTTAATAAACGTTACATCTCAAGTCCGGCTTACAAGGCGCTGTTTATCGGTGGCTTAAGTCTATTAAAAACGGATTGCATTGACTTGCTGGTGGCTGGTCTTCCATTAAACCAACTTGATCGTAAAGATGAACTACTCAATTTTATGATTGGTGAACATCATGTGGATGGGCGAGTGATCCGAGTAAAACAGGCACATGTATTGCCGCAGCCACTTGGCGCACTTACTTATCATGCAAAGTCTGAAGCAAAGAAAATGAACTGCGGGATTATGGAGGCGCTTGGGAACCGAGCGAGAGTTACTGTTGACCCAGGTTATGGAACAACCGACTTCTTGACTTCAACGGGGCTTACAATCGACGAAGAACGTACAAAGGCATTCGAACTAGGTCAGGGGAAAATTCTCAGAAGCCTGAGCACCTACCTGTCTGAGGTTTTGGGTACGTCCATCGGGACCGAATTGGTAGACAAGGCATTCAACACGAAAAAGCTCGAAATATTTGCTGAAACGTATGACTTCCCTGTCGCTGATGGTGTCTTTGATTGCTTGCCGCTGATTGACAGTTTGTGCAATGAAGCAGTCGATTTACTTACAAACATGCTTGGTGAAGCATCAGACATACAAGAGTTTATTGTGTCTGGTGGTCCAGCTCCCGATTTCGCGAGAGCGCTAGAACGTGCATTTCCGAGACATACTGTGAAGTTAGTCGAGAAACATGAAGTTGCTGTATGCCTTGGTTTTGCTGAGTTAGCTAGACAAATCGCGGGTGTTAATTCAAACAAGGTTGCGTAGCTTATGAGTAATAGTATCGATGTTAACCTGTCGACTTGGGTGGAAAGGGGAGCTATCGAGATCCCCGATAGTCCCAAGTTTAAGCGCATCATGTTGCGACGAATACTAAACAAAGGCGCAGTGATTAAGCGATTGCACGAGTCGAACTGGGAAAAGATCTCATCACAAGTTGAGCTTACAATGCCGTTCAACGGCGAGAAGGTTAATGAGCGATTTAGAATATCTAAACGTGATTTCCCAGTTTTGTTAAGCGAATTGAATCATTGTGAAAACCGAAGTTGGTTACTCCCAATTCTTTTCCAATTGGGGCTGTTATATCACCAATCGGGTGAAGCAATTATTAATCGATTTTTGGGTAACGTGAACACCAACAACGAACACGGTTCTTCCCAAAATTCTCCACAGATACCTGAAGCTAAATCACCACAGACAGACCCAGCAGATTTGGTATCTACGGAACTGGTTGATAACTTGACTTCAAGCGGATTAATCAGTTGATTTTGACATAGTACATTTGCAAGAAGTCAAGGATTAATATTGAGAATGTGTATGTTTTTTTGTAATCATTGTTGTGATTTTATACATTTATGCAATAATCCAAGAGTTCACTAAAACAAATTGCGTATTATGGAATTCGTAATTTCGTATAAATGAACACAACGTCAATACTGTAAACGCAACCTAACAACGCTCGTGGTGAGCTTAGTAAGGTGTTTGAAAGGTCAATGTTGGGATCGTTCAAACTGCGTAAAAGCATGGAAGATTTACTTATGAAACGTCTAGGCCACATGGCAGCCGTGCGTGCAATTTCCGCTCGCATATTGTCAGCTGCACACCAATCTGTTTTAACTAACAGAGAATGCTCCGCTCAAATTAACTTTCTGACTAACATCGACGTAGATCGATTTATAAGTATCGAGCCCGATACTCTAGAGAAGTTTGTAGAGATGCAGCACCATATCTTTACCCTTGCCCCATTACGTTCTGGCTGCACTAAACAAACAGGTTTATCGGTTCTCAATACCGCAATTGAAACAGGCCAGTTTGAAAATTATCGAACACGATTGAACGCTTATCTCAATGTCACTTCTGAATCTACACCTTCTACCGATGAGATGAGTTTTCAGTGCCAATCACTAATTCTCGCAATGCACAACCTCGCTCAAACAGATCCGCATTCTGCGATGATTGAGCTAATGGCAACTCAACAAGAAATCACTAAGTTTGCTAGTTTTGAGTTGTTTCAAATTGTCAGGTTCACATCTGCCGGTATCAATCCTTTCGTATTTCACGAAGGTACTGAAGCTGAGATGTTGAATGCCTTAGAGACTCATGAATTTCAAAGTCACAATGTCGGCGTAGAACGCATTCGTATGCGTACCTTGACCGATATGATCTAAATTCAGTCTGTTCACAATTTGAAAGGATAGTCATATGTCCGAGATACAATTATCCACAGCGTCTCAAATGGCGCTGAAATTGGAGACGCGAGCACTCGATCTTGTACGCTTTGGTGCAAACGCAGCCACAATTAAAGACCTTTTAGGTTCAGTGCCTAAGTCTGCTCAACATGAGCTTGGCCGAATGCAGACAGACTTTAAAAAATCAAGAATGGGTAAAGATGCGAGCTTTCTTCATCAAGTACCGGAAGCGTTTCCCATCTCGAATAAGCTTTGGGCTTATTATTCAATCCTCTCCAATGACCCATCAGTGAAATTGCCGCTTCAAGACAATATCGACAAGATGCTTGATGCTTATGCAAGAGTATTTGATGAATCGAGTGAAGACATACGTGCTTACGTGAATTTCAATCGATTTGTTCAACTCCTTCATCGTATCGGTGACGGTACGATCCACATTTTCAAATGTGAGTGTGGGACAAAATATATTGGCCACACTGAAAGACCTGGTACTGGTTGTGCTCATTGTCGTGCAGAAAGAGCGAGAAATCGTCGTAAAGCCAAAGACGCTGAGGTATAGATTATGAAATCGAACTATCTAGGCTTATCGATGTTATGCGCCCTTGCATTTGCAGCTACCGCGACGGCAGATGCAAATTTCGTCAATGATAAAAGTGCCGCTCAAGGTTGGCACTTTTATGGGGAGCCTGAACCAGAAGAACCCAAAAAGCCCGTGCCTCCACCAGTCCCTATTGCCCCTCCAAGTACAGCAAAATCTGGTCCTGAACCTATGTCGACGAAATGGATTCGAGCGCACTTTATGGAGTTTGTTGGTGAAGCAATTAATGACCCTAGTCCGGAGAACATCCAACGAGCCCGATACATGCAACGTGTGATTATGGACAAGGCGACTGCTTTTAGGGAAGCGTGGATGCAAGATGTCATCAACAACCCTCTTCTTGATGAAACACAAGCAAGGCCAACATCGAGTTTTGCTCTTAATGCTAAGAATGAAGCTAAGAATCGTGCAGAACAGGAAGTGGTTCAAGAAGTAGCAAAACAAGCGGGGTTATGGTTCTTTTTTGAGAGCACTTGTGATTACTGTAAACGCCAAGCACCAATTGTCCAACGCCTCATGAGCAAATATGGCTTTAATGTAAATGCGATCAGCATCGATTTAGCGCCAATGGAAAATGGTATGTTTCCTGAGTATCAACCGGATACCAAGCAGAAGTATAAAGAGCTAGGCGTTCAAAGAGTGCCTGCTTTGTTTTTAGTCGGTAATTCCGGTGAGTTCGTAGCGCCCATTTCACAAGGCATTGTGACTGAAAGTGAAATAGTCAGATTGGTTCTTATTCAGGCAAAGACGGCCAATGTGATTTCAGAAGAACAATTTAACGACGCGTCGGCAGTTGAGTCACTACAGCAAATTACACGATTTGAAGATATTGATGAAGAAAGAGCCTTAACAGACGCAAACTATCTAGTTGAAATCTTAGAATCGAACCTCAAGGCACAGCAAGGTTACTAACTTTATTGCGGTTAATTGGAGCCTGTTCATTAGTTAATGAGCAGGCTTTTTTATATCAGTTGCACGTTAATTCCCGAAAAAAGGCTCCTTATTTGAATTTTTTGCACTGGCGTTAAGTAACACTAATCCTAGTTCTCTATCAGGATATGGTCATGAAGCTAATACCAGTGGTTCTACTGACATTCAGTACATTAGTGATGGCTAACGAGTCACAAAAGCCCGTGATTACGTCATCAAACACTACCAACTCCCATCAATCGACGACTCGACAAATAGTAGAAATGCCCGATTACGAGCGGCTATTTGGCGCTATTACGTCGAATAAAGGCGACATCAACGCGTTGAAAGTCAGCCTACTTAATTTCTATTCAAGCTTGCTCCCAGTTTTGCGTTATGAAGCTCTCGTTCTTGAGGTCCCTGAAGCTTTGACCGCTTATAGCTCTGCAGAGTCAGCAAGCTACGAACTCGCCAAGCTTCACCTTATTGACCCTCAAACTCTAGAACCAAGTGAATATCAGTTTTATGAGCGAGTAGTGGTTGAAGACAGCTACGAAATTGCGAAGGAGTTGGTACTTAATGTGTTGCCGTTTATCCCTTCGCCTGAATCAGACCAACAGAAAAGTTTGACAAAGAATGTCAATGCACAAGCGCAGGAGGCAATCAATTATGAAACGTATTAGGTCTTTTATCGTTGCCGCCTCGCTGACATGCTCTATGAATGTGTTGGCCAACCCAATGCAAGACGTCTTCAATGGGTACTCGACAGGTCATGGTATTGTCGACTACGAAACCAGTAATAAAAACGCCATCGCACTCGGTTCTTTTTCATACCGTGTTAAGAGTCATGATCCAAATATCGTGAACTTTCAAGTTCCGTCGATGAAAGCCGGATGTAACGGAATCGACCTTAATCTGGGTTCATTTTCAATGATCAAAGATTTAACAGGGATGCTCCAAAACTCAATGAGACAAATTGCAGCGGGTAGTGCGTCGTATGCCTTCAACCTAGCTTTAGATGCTCTGTGTCCGACGTGTGCTGCAAACATCAAAGCCTTGAAAAAAGCGATGGATGAATGGAACAAATTTTTCAAGAACTCATGTGAAGCGGGTCAGGCATTAATGGCCAACGCGGTCGGCCCATATGAACAATCAATCCGAGATGCTTTAGCAATCGGTCAAGCCGCAAACTCAACTGGTGTTGCGACAGATTCAGCTGATTGGTTTCAAAACATAGCCCCAGGCACTTCATTGCTTGAGCTCTCCCAAAAAGTTCAGAATGGTGAGGAATTACTGACAGGTAACCTGCTAATTAACGGCATGAGAACATCAAAAATGAATGTTGGTGCCGCTGACTTCTTCCCTAGATTTTCGGAAACCGTCATGTCACTAGTTGGGACCGAGATCCGAGATGTTGCTGATAACACTGACCCTGATCGCCAAGGTGTCGAAACCTCTTCAATTGCGACAACTCCGGTTCCTGCGACATTGACTCTGCTAGATATCGCCTTTGGTGGCTTTGATACTCAAGAACAAGTGACAAGGCTCAAGTGTAATGACGGTAACCCAGATACTGTGGCCAGCTCTAAATGTCTCGATGTTACTCAGGAAACGATTGATTGGAGGCCGTTGAACAAACAGTTCTTAGAAGCGTTGGACGGAACGACAGACGGGACCGCAGGCGTATTAGAGGTCTATCGAACAGGTGCTCGCGGTGCGAATGATTTTGGTCCTACTCAAAAAGCAGTGATACAGGGTGGCGGTATGGATGTATATGGCTACATAGCTTTACTCGCGACCAAATACAGAAAAAGTTCAGAGGTCCAAGGTTACTACGAGGCAATTGCTAATGAATACGCGTACAACTTTGCGATGCAATTTTTCACATCTGCTCGTGCGTATTTGGATGCGGTTGCAATCGCGGCTAAAGCCGACAGCGATGCTAATGCCCAAGCCTACATAAAAGAAGCAAGAGGAATGTTGAACATACAGATGGACATTGTGGACCGCCACTATGAACAACAAGACTCTAAGAACCGTTTGCATATGTTAGTCGAGAAGAGTATGGAGAACTAAGTCATGGAATTTCTGATATATACCATTGGTAATTTTGATTGGGCTAGACAAGTTTTCCTTGGCTTGTCGATGGCGTTCGATCAATCAACAGGTGATTTTGGACAGCCTAACTACTTGTTCGGTCTTGGATTAGTTCTTTCCTTCTTCGTTGCAGCCTTCAAACAATTCTTTGAAAAGGGTCAGATTGGTGGTGAATTCTTAGGAACAGTGTGCAAGGGCTATCTTATCTGGATGCTGTGTTTCTACCCGAGAGTCGACATTGTAGTCGAACATGCTGGTACGGGTGATTCAGCGTATTTTACTGACATTCCTATTGGTTTGGCTATCGGTGGAGCTGTAACGACTCAAGTACCTATCGCGTTTATCGATATTTTGAGTGACATCTTTGTGATGCCCCAGAACTCAGGCACACACTTAGACGCACTTAGAACGCTGGTGGCTATCGAAGGGTCTGTAAATAGTCCGAATATTCGTACTATTGGGCATGCAGATAGTGATTTCATACGCAGCATAGACAGTTACATGAATGGCTGTTTGTTCAAAGACATGGAAGTTGGTGGAGCCTATCAAGAGGCGAAGGTTGGCAATGTATTGAC
Organism: Vibrio sp. 10N.247.311.12; assembly: GCF_041467515.1. Classification (NCBI taxonomy): domain Bacteria; kingdom Pseudomonadati; phylum Pseudomonadota; class Gammaproteobacteria; order Vibrionales; family Vibrionaceae; genus Vibrio; species Vibrio sp. 10N.247.311.12. The sequence goes on along the minus strand of NZ_JBFSUV010000032.1, from coordinate 40,604 downwards.
GAATGTCGATGCTTGGGCCGCGATGGAGGTCAGCTCAACGATTTGGTACATCGACATGTATCTTGAAGGGCAACCGTCATTCATGTCGTGTAAAGACTCTTACACTGCACTGAGCGCATACATTGATAATGACCAATCGAAATTAGCAGACGGACTCGATGAGTTAAATGAAGCGAAAGGCATATCAGCGACACAAGTAAGCTCTGCACTTCAGCAGTTGGGCTCTGCATCAATGGACAGCTACACATTTCAAATGAATAACTTCCTTGATTATCACGTCAAAAAGAACGCTATGGGGTTAGATGCTAGTCATTCTGCACGAGGCCAACTTGTTGACGCTATGGAATATCAAGCGAAACAACAGCGTCTTTTCACTATGGCAGGTGACAGAAACTTGTGGCTTGAAATGGCCCCTGCCACCATCTCATTTTTTGAAGCGTTCGTGTGGTTTGCTGCACCACTTATGTCCTTCTTTATCATCTTTGGTGAAGGGGGCTTTAAGATCGCCGCGTCATACATGCGATTCTTAGTGTTAGTTGGATTGTATCCATTTGTGATGATTCTGATTAACTTCTATCTCGATTGGTCTATTCAAAATGCGTTGGAAACGTCGATCACTGAGCAAACAGCATACACCATAGGGGGATTGTCCAATTTCTATTCCGAAGCGCGAAGTTATATAGCGACCGCATCTTACATGACGACAATGGTTCCTATGTTGGCTTATATGCTTTTGAAAGGTGGCGAATACGCAACCGTGAGTATGGCTGGCAAGATCGGGGGAACCGCACATGTTAATCCTAGTGCTGTCGCACCAGATATTGCCGTTGGTGCCAAAAATGGTTCACTCAGAATGGGTAATCACAGTTGGACTATGGGTGATAACGGTGTGGTTCATTCAACAAATCAAATTCAAGATCAAAACATGCCAACACTCAGTGGTATGTCGAATATGACCAGTAACTTATCCCTTACATCAAGTATGGCAGAGTCGCGAGTTCAATCATCCCAAGCTTCACATCAACAGTCATGGGGCAAGCTTTCTCAGCTTATGACGCAGATTCAAAAAGGAAAAAGTGCGAACGGTAGTGATAGTCATCAATATTCTGAAAATGCTCAATTTGCAGCGCAGGTGCGTGAAGGTTTACAGAAAAACACCAATCTAGATACTCAAGAAATTACTCAATTGATGGGTAAGTTAGTAATGGGTGGTGGTGGCTCGGGTAGCGGAAGTTTCGGTTGGGGAGGTGGAGAGGATTCAACACAGCAAAACTCTGAGAGTGCAAAGACGTCGACTCAAGCTTCTGACTCTACCCAATACAGTAATGGAAAAAATAATAAAACAATGTCGAATACGCAGGGGGGCTCTCAGGCTGCAGGACGACACGGACGTGGCCCCGTGACGAGAACTAGCCATATAGAAGATAAGGGCAATTCAAAAACAGAAAGAGTCCAAGTTACTGACACTAAGAGTAATGACAAGAGTTCCGGAAAAACAAACCGAGTGGGTTCAAGAAGCAAAAGTGATTTCTCGGTTGGTCTTGATGGCCGAGTTCAGGTTAACGCAGAAGGCGGGTTTAACCTTACGGAACGTGAGGCAGAGGCATTGCAGGCAAGCTTAGGTTACGTGACCAGTGAACAAGGCGGCACCAGTGCTCAATATACTAGTCAAGAAGCGATTCAAAAGGTTCATGGTCTTTCAAGAACGACAGGTTGGGGCGAAACGGGACAAAATGCTATTCAAGACCTGAAAAGTTATACAGCTGCGAAACAATTCCAAGAAACGACGCAACACGCATTGGGTGTTGCAAAAGGTTTGAATCAAAATTATTCAACCAATTTTACAAATGCGGCAAACAATAAGGAATTTAAAGAGTGGGTGGCTAATGGTTATAACACCGAAAGTGAGATGGCCAACATGAGCCCAGAGGAGCGTAGAGTCGTTGATGCCAATGCTCAGGCCCGAAACCTCCAAATACAACGTGATGCATCTAAATACTATCACGGAGATGTGGGTCGTGCTGCAGCAGTACTTTTCACAAGTGAAATGGTTAATCAATATCAAGAAGTGGCGACCGCTAAAGACATGAATTCAATGAAATCGGGCTTGATGGATATCTCGCAGAAATTCAATGAAGCCGACTTCTTGATTGGTGACAAAGCACTTAATGATATGTCGAAAAACTTTGCCACGATGAGTAACAATTTAGGGTCTGTGAAAGATACCACCAGCAACTCAGCCGTAGCAGGCATTCCGGAAGAAATTCAAAGACACCAGCAAGGCTTTGAGAAAACACGAGATGAACGACTGGGTGAGGTTGGTACATTATTGACCACCAAAAATATCAAAGATGAGCACGGGGAAAATGTTGATAAGGCTCGTGCCAATGCATCAAAAGTTGCGCCTGAGAAAACAGATGAAATTAAGGCCATTGAAACTGCCACTGATACAGTTAATCCAACTCCAATTTCTCAAGAAGTTAAGAGTGCTGCGAAAGATGCTGGTGGATTGGTAAATGACGTTGCAGCGGGGCTAGTTTCTCAGTTTCACTCTGCGACAGCGCAACAGCTATCAGAGCCTGCCGCAGAAAACATGAAGCACTTAGAATCACCATTGAATAAAGGTGCTGATTTACTAACAAGACCACAAATTGCAACTAACCCAAGTGCTCGTGATTTTGGACTCACCACTAATTCCGAAGGTGTATATGGTGCCGCTGTGATCGCGTTAACCAGTGATGAGAACACGCTCAATAAAGATGGGCTACTCAGTGACACTGAAATCAAGCATCACAATAATGCGGTTGGGAATATAGAACAACTAAGAACGGAAATGTCTGAGGATGAGTCATTTGCCAAAGAAGTCGGTGGACTTGCATCGGGCAAATACACCATGGAAGCGTTAGAGGACTATAAACTGTTTATGGGTGGCTCTGAGGACGGGTTCAGAGACATTGATTACAACAACGTTGCTCATGTTGCCTCAACACTTGGTACATCCCTTACTGATGAGCAAGTTTCGAATCTATCAAATCAATCTGAGGTCAATAAGAATTACGATGTCGTAAATGGCAAATTGTTATCTAAACATTATCTGCAGATTGGAACAGAGAATGGGGCCGAACACCAGAAAGCTTACCACGCATCTAAAGATACACCGAATGAAGTGAAGTTGTCACAACTTGAAGCGACAGGTAAAGAGCAAAATGAAGCTGCAATTAAAGAGGGCCAATCTAACGGAACAACTCCATTAACGGGTGTTAATGACACCGTAGCGAACACAGCAATGCCGGGTTCTGTACCGTCAAATGAGCCGTCACCAGTACCAAGTTCAATGACAAAATTCGCTGAAACTGCAGCGCAAAGCTTGGCACTTATGGAGGCATCAGAGAACAGTGGTATGAGTGACGAACAGAAATCACAAATCTTTGACTCCATTGACAGTAATACGATTTCTGTAAAAGAAGGAGCTCAACTGTTCAATGCTGTAAGTTCAGGTGAAATGACCGCTAATCAGGCAATTACGTCGTTGCAAGAGAAAGAGGAGATGCTTGCTTCAACAGAAAATACCCAACCTGATGCGCAACCAACAGAGGCAAATAATTCAAAGGAAAAAACGACACAACAAACCCAAGGCAATGATCAAACAGGTTTCTCCAAACTAGCTTCAATGGTTGTTAGCGCATTACCTAGTAGCCCATTACAGCCAGAGGACAGTAATAATCAGCATACCCAAGTGCAAAGCAATCAAGAGGTAGCTCCTGATAATAAATCAGCCGAAACGGTAGAGACGTCGAAGACCTCTGACACTGTATCTACGAACTCACGCCCTGAAAGTTCAGC
>NZ_JBFSUV010000032.1:0-36663 GCF_041467515.1 Vibrio sp. 10N.247.311.12 | reverse complement strand
TCACCACAGTCGGCGGCTCAAACGGGTACAGTAGCGCCAGCAACTCAAGTGGCAAGTGCATCACCGCAGAAAGTGGATGAGACAGTACCTACGAACTCACGCCCTGAAAGTTCAGCACCACAGTCGGCGGCTCAAACGGGTACAGTAGCGCCAGCAACTCAAGTGGCAAGTGCATCACCGCAGAAAGTGGATGAGACAGTACCAGCTAACTCACGTACTGAAAGTTCAGTAGCAAAGTCGGGCAATGTAGAGTCAGCAACACAACTGGCGAGTGCTCCTACTCAAAAGGCAACTGATGCTGTTGCAAATACACAACGCCCTAATACTTCAGAGAAGGAGACGGGAACAAATCAGACCCAATTGGTGAATGCATCCACTGACTCCAATAACGGTAATCAAGGCACGGGAACTAGTGAGGACTCTCAAAATGATTACAAAATGGGGAATCAAACCAAACTAGCATCACTCAACGACACTGATTCAAGTTCGCCTTCTGTTACCGGAAGCGGTTCAATGGACCTAGCATTATTGGAGTCTTCACAGTTCAGTGGTATGGCTGATGGAGATAAAGAGATTGTGATGGAGGCTATTGCTAGTGGCCAACTTACTGCTGATGAAGGCATTGAAGTGTTCAATGCGGTTGAAAGTGGAGAAATTAACTCAGATGAAGCTATTCAGATAGCTAACGGGACAAAGGAATTGCCGAGCGCCCGTAATGAAATGTTGGCTTCTACTGGCTCTAGTCAGTCGAATAGTGACCTTACTGATGACATGGGATCGGCGCTTACAGGTGCAGACAATGAGTTCATCTCTAAAGAAAGCGATGCACATTTAGCGTCAACGAACTTTGAAGCGCCAGTATCAGGAGCGGTCGAGCAGCCAAGCGCTGAACAGTTTGAAGCGCAAGTGGCGATGGATACTCCTAACCAGTTTGATACATCGGTAGCACCAAATGGTGGTGGAGAAATGAACTCAACTATGGGCGAGGGTGAACAACACTTGGCGTCAACGAGCTTTGAAGCGCCAGTAACTGGAGCCGAAGAGCAGCAAAGCACTGAGCTATCGGGTACGCAAGTGGCGATGGATACTCCTAACCAGTTTGATACATCGGTAGCACCAAATGGTGGTGGAGAAATGAACTCAACTATGGGCGAGGGTGAACAACACTTGGCGTCAACGAGCTTTGAAGCGCCAGTAACTGGAGCCGAAGAGCAGCAAAGCACTGAGCTATCGGGTACGCAAGTAGCGATGGATACTCCTAACCAGTTTGATACATCGGTAGCACCTAACGATGGTGCAGAACATGACTCTATGATGCGAGAAAGTGGTACTCAACTAGCATCAACAGGATTTGACGCTCCAAACGATGGACATATGGACCCAAGTACGTCTGACGCAAACTTAGGAGACAACTCTAATAAGTTGGATATTGCGACAGCTTTAACTACTGGCGACAAGACAAATCTTGAAATGGACGCCGATGAAATTATCAATGGCGACAAGCTTGATACTGTAGTTGGCTTGGGAGGTTCAGTAGGAGAAATCGATGGTGACGTGAATTATGATCAAGACACAAAACTAACATAATGCCCATATTGATGACGTTTAATCGATATTTCTAATAACTAAACCCTATTGGTGTATACAAACTCCAATAGGGTTTTTTTAGGTTTCCGAATGAAGATATATTCCACAATCGCATTGATGATCATGTCGTTCGTTTCTGAAGCATATGAGGTTTCAGGGAGAAGTTTATTAATCATGGATGCGCAAACTACGGTTGGCTTAGAAGCTTTAGGTGTGGAAGCCGCTAAAGTTGATGCATTGGAACGAGTTGAGCAAACCATTTCCAAGGGAGACAAATATGGACTTGTGTATTCCTACCAGCCATCCATTCAGAAACTTATTGTCTTAGCTCAGGATAAAGTTGAATGCGATGTTGGCATTTGCTTAGAAACAACCATTAAATTGATAGTCGATAAACAAATTGCTAAGGCTATCACTCAAAGCCTTCATAACAGTGCTAGTGGCATGTCGCAACTTGAGTCAAAGCCCAAAGATGTACTAAGTGCGCAGCTAAACCAATTTACATTGATAGAGTCACGCCACTCTCGGTTACCAATTGAGTTCCGCGCAGAAGACGGAATCTATTCTCAGTGGTTAAGGCTCAGAGCAAAGGAACAAAAGGAGCTTGTTAAACGTATCAAGGTATCTACGATATTTAAGGATACGGGGTTCGTTCCACAAGAAGTTAAGCTGAATAAGGTGCCTGTGTTTGACTCAATAGGTGAGCCATCAACGTCTCAGTACATTGCCTATTCGTTTGTCCTACCTGGTTCTGAGAAGATGAATGATCTGGTAAAAGCCGTTCCATCTTTAATCTCTGATACTCGGTATGTGACTATGAAGATGAGTGTCCCAGAGCTGTCCATAGAGCAGGTCGAATTTAGGGCTAAGTACCATTGCATGTTATTCGCATCGGCAGATGATTACTTATCACATCAATCGCTGACAACAGCTCAGTTGTTTCACCGAGAGCCAGAAGTAGCAATCAACGTGTCAGGAAAGATAGTCCATATAGGTCGTGGGTACTATTACGAAAAAGGTTCCGAATCTGATTCAGTATTCAAGCGTTCAGGGATACCAACCTATTGTGAATTGCTTAATGGAGAATTGGTGTTTCCTAAAGATACAAAACAGGCAACTTTATTGGGGTCCCATGTGACGGTGTTTAGTACTGTTCGTATCCGGGAGGTAGCCACGGATTTCCATGGGGATGAAACGAATATTGATGATTGGCTTCTCGTTGATTCCAACTTTGATAAAGCATGGATAGAGTCACGTTATACAGATGAGATTAATACGATCCGACAAGGATGCATTGATGCGGTGTGTTCTTCACAGGTTATAACCCCTAAACAATTCATGTTGATGCTTAATGGCGAACCCCATGTTGCCTTCTCTAAAGTCGCAGCCGGAATGAGATACCCATTCAGAATTGAGCGCTATCAACCAACGTACCCTCTTGTTGTTCCATACGTGGGCTTACAGACCGCAGGGTATGGTACTGCTTTGAGTTCGTTAACAGTGGAGGAGTGATGTATGGGACGTATGTTTATTTTGTTGTTTCTAATGTCTAGCCTAGTGACTGCAAAGCCATTCGACGCAACTGTAGAGCGCGTAGTTCCGAGCGAGCAAGTAACGCAGGCTCTGTTTCAGCAATTGAAAGATGAAGCTGCGTTTTTAGCTGTCTCTAAAGCGGATCTACGTGGTTATGTAAAGACGAGTCAAAGTTATAACGGAACTTATCTAGAGACATTGAAGGTTCTACTACCTCTAGTAGCCGATGTGGATGTAGTTAGTCAATCAGTGAATAACTGCACTGGTGCTGATTTTAAATGTGTATCACTGACAGTCAATGTGGATATAGACAGAAGAGAGTTCCAGTCTCAGCTTGAAATGATAAAGAATGATGAAGTTTTAAGAAGAAGTCTGGAGCAATATCATAGGGAGCCTGGTCATCCTCTTCGAAAGCGCATTACGATGTTGTCTTCTCAGATCGAGAGTTTGAGTAAACGTGGTGAACAGTCTGATTTGATTAATTCGCTAAAGCTGCAGCTTCATGAGAGCAAGTTGGTGGAACGTGATATTAAGTCAATGCGAATTGTGACTGAAATTGCACGGCATTATTCGGATTTCATTATCTTTACTCAAGTTGAAGGTATCGAGCGCATTTCTAGTAACAGAGTGAAGGTTACATTACGTTCACGAGGTAGCTCATATGGCAATCATGACTTTGATTCTCGTTTAGCTGCAATTATAGATAGTAACGGTTATGCAATGGACATGTACCACCGAGTGGTGCATCAAGGAAATGTTTCTTCTCGCATCAGTCTAGGAAATCACTTTGATGATGGCCACCAGCTAAAAGTGCGACAGCTTTGTATTGAACCGAACTCCTTTGAATTTCATTCACCGGTTCTACAGGCTTTATATGAAAGTGACACGAAACTTACGCTTCCGCTTTATTCACAAAGTAGATTTGTACGAGTTGGTAGCTTCAAGGGTGAACCTGTACCAAAAGAAACAAAAGTGGATAGTTACTCTTACTGTATTTGGGACAAATTCGAATACCAATATTCAGTTGAATTGGCGGATAAAGAAATAGAACACTTTGCGATGTCGGCTAGTAGGTCAGCGGCCAGTCGTCTCACTATTGGCATAGAACCGGAACAATACGCTCAGATGTCGCCTAAGCAATGTCAAGCGTATATGGATATCAATGGCTTACTTGATGCTACCCACCAGAAAAAGCCTCGTAGGGTGTCACAGGGCGCAATGTTGCCAGCCTTTGGCAACGATTCAACGCGATACCGTGAGAATGTGATCATCGGTTGTAATGCGGATACCGGCGACTGTCTAGACCGAGCAATACAACACTTCTAAATACATTCCCCCCAATTTGGGTACGGAACATATTCATTAGTAGCTTTTTTGTTGTATAACTAAAATATGCAACAACAGGAGATTACAATATGTCACGAAGAACTGAGCAACAAAGCCACGATGATTTTTGCAATAGAATGCAGAACAACCGACGCAAAAATTCTGGAGTAAGGAGACGTGGCGTATCTCATCGTCATTCATCCCCTGAAAGAGAAGAAGACAAACTGTTTGGAGGTCTTCCATATGTTCATTGGCTTTCAAATGAGATGGATCGAGACAAAGCCTTTGAAGGTGACGATGATTAATGACTGCTGCGCGTTGCATTCCCTTCAATGTGCTTCTTTGAGGGCTATTGATATTAGACCAAATCGAACATTCACGATGGTTATACGTTCCTTGGGATAGATCTGGTAGACCAGAAAATTTAAACAGGATTTTGTAGCTTAGGGGTATTAAATGGACACACATGACTTTACAGGGTTCAAAATAGCCCTTGTCCCGAACAGCCCTGAAACTCCGATGATCTTGATTTTTGATGGTGTGGCTTGCTGTAGCATCGAACTACCATCTACAGGTGAGTTTCATGTTTTACCTGCTGATGACCGAGCGTTATACCACTTAGTACAGTTCAAAATGAACGGTGCTAAAAATAACCCTCCGGAGATAGATTTTCATGTGCCAGTATCGGAAATGGAAAGGTTTAAAAAAACTAGCCTTTTACCAGTAATCAGCTAATGGGGGAAAATGCGTTAATGACAAAAATAGTAATTTCGGTAGTTATTGCGTTCGCGTTCTTGGTCTGGGTTCTACTAACAGATTACGAAGCTACTCGAACAACTCAATTGCCTCTGATGTTGATGACGGTTGTAGCGATAGGTGTCGCGTTATTTAATGGTGCATTGATTTATAACCGCATAAACAAACCGAACAAGTAGGGAAAATATTATGCTGTTTGAAGCGATCTACATTCAACAGTTTTACTCTAAAGGTTAAAATGGAAACTTAATTATCCAGTCTCAATCTTCATTACCTCGACACCTCTTTACTCCTTCACACCTAATAAACATCCAAATATCTTTCATTATTTAACCATTTTATCGCGTTATTGCTCCATTCTTTCTTTACTACCTTCGGTGTAAATGAATGAAACGGAGATGCGTATGGATTCCGATCTAGTTAATGGATATTTGAAAGAGCATCTATTCCCAAAGATGACCCAAGAAACAATCGATCAAGCCTTTGGTCACCTGGTCCCCAGATTAGGTGCTGGTGAAATGGTCGAGTTGTTATGCCCTTCCTGTGGAAACAAGGGGACCCACTTTTTAGGCACTGGCAGTTTCAACTGTGAGTCTTGTGGACCTACTTCGATTATCGACGCCTATTCAAACGACCACTCAGTAACACCACATCGCGCCATTATAGAATTATGTCGCCTAGCCGGTTTGAATATACCTGCTGACATTTACCGTGAACTCACACCTGAAGATATCAAATTCACGGATATCGTTATGGACATCGCGAGAATGAGAGTCTTGCCAAAAGAAGTGGAAGAGTGGGGGCTTTCAGTGGATGAACGCAATGTGCCTGACCATCTATCCTGTATTCCAGACGCTGAACAATTTATCGAATATGTGAACGCTGTTAACGGTTGGGTTCCCAATGCCGTTATTGATGCCATCACTGAGTTTCAAGGCGAACCCATCTTATTGTTCGTTAACAAAGGTCGCTTAGTGTTCATTAAACTCAATGGATACAGCTCCGCGAGATCACCATTCATCCGGTCTTACACAAAAGGCACTAACAAAACCAAGCGAGTGTTTGTCTCAGATGATCCACTGTTTATAGATATGTGTTGGTCTAAGGGCCTATCTGCATATTTTATCAATCCAAATTTTATGACCCCGAGAGCGATTGAGTTTCTGAGTGATGAATTCAAATCGAAATCGGTGGTTGCAGTGTGGACCAAAACCAAAAGCCAAGATTACGTATTTAGCCGAGATCAAAAAGTACATCGTTACGATTGGTTTAGTCGTAAGGTTCCAGGTTCTTATCAACGTATTGCGGAGTTAATTCAATGACTATTTTTAATGCAAAATATCAAGCGACGGTGCCTGTTTTAAATTTCGTAAGAGGCTGGGTCATTGTCCTTATTGGGTTTATGTTTTACACCTCACTGGTCAGCTCATCCCATAGTTACCACCCACCGGTGCAAGAAGTGATATCTCTTTGCCTACTTGCCGTCTGCCTGTCTTGGACTGAATTTGTAGAAATCAAAGAGGACACGGTTGAAACTTACTATCGCCATTCGCTACTCACCTTCATAAAAACACCAAGGTTCGTATATGAGATCCAAAGCGATTGGTCTTTAGAAGCTAGGCCCAGTTCATTTGGGTATACAATATGGACAGCCAAGAGCGATAACGCTTTAATTCAGATATTTCATACTGGCCATGTGTCTAATTGCTATAGCAAGAACTAAACTTTTCGTAAATTGTTGTATATAGCAAGTATGTTTGACCATTAGAGATTAAATGTATGAATTTGAAATTTGCTTTTTTTTTGGTAGCCTCAATGTCTTTCACTGTCTCTGTGTCAGTTGTCGCGTCTGAATCAGTGCAAGAAGGCGAGGGCAGTTTGAACCAACAATCCCTGAGCCAATTGGTAGAACAGCACGGGGACAAGACTATCGGTGGTTATGAACGGATGAATGAAGATGGCAACATTGAACAGTCTATTTATTCGGTGTCTGTACTCTTGGTCGATGGGGCGGTGAAGGCTGATCTTCAAGATAGTGAGCCAGTTAACTAAACGTTTTTGAAAGCACCCACCAGTTCGGTCATCAGTTACTTTTTCCTTTTCTTGCCTTAGTGGTGGGTTACAGTTTAGTCAGCATACCAAAGTCGTAGGCAAATAAATCTACTGTCGCCAGTGTCAATTTTAGTCTCATAAATAGATTCAATACTGACAATAGAAACTGCTTGTTCAACTAACCAGTTATTCAATCGCTCATGTGCGACATCCACAAGAAGTTCGTTAGCTGACGTTCTCGTGTTCATACCACATCCTAAAACATTAAATTCGATACGTTTTATCATCATTTTCCCTCTACGTTAGCCGTACCAAGACGCGTTGGTAATCAAGTTAGTCATTTGTTCTACTTCATTAGCGGATAGCGTTAATCTTGCGTCACCATGAGCCAATACAAAACGACCACTGACATTGACCAATCCACCTTTGGAACTTCCATTAGGCATCGTGTGTCAATGGTTGAAATTAGTATAATGTTGTTCGAAGTCATTGGAAGACAAGGGCTTTGAAAATAAAAAGCCCTGAAAACTCTCTATACCTGAAGATTGGTATAGTTGTAGTGCTTCTGGTGTCTCTATCCCTTCTAGAGTGGTGTTCAACCCCAGCTGCTTAGACAGGATGACAAAGTTTTCTAGCACTTTAATGCTTATCTCCTGCGATCTTGTATCATTGACTTTAAAGGTAATGAGGCTTCTGTCGAACTTGATTGTGTCGAACTTGATGGTCGTCAACATAGTCATACTATTGTGACCTGCAGTAAAGTCATCCAGAGCTAAATCGGCTCCCGACTGTTTCAGGAGCTCGATATTTCTGAGCATCATGTCATTGGTTTCAATTTTTGTTTGTTCTGTAATCTCTATTTCTATTGATATCCTTTCATTGACCACTGTACTCAAAGCATTGGCAATTTTTTTGATTGAATCAGTACACTGTAGAGTGTCGGCGGCAACATTAAACGATAAAGTGAAATCGTCAGTGATTTTATTTGTTATCAGCCAAACCTTTAATTGTTCGATGGCTTGTACAGCGATTTCGGTGTCTATTTCTGAAATCAAGCCTTCTTTGATCGAGAAGGGGATGAATTCTGCAGGTGGGATAACACAACCTTGGCATTCCCAACGTGCCAGTGCTTCACAGCCCGTTATCTTTCCACTTGTTTGTGAAACTCTACTTTGAAAATACGGTTTGATGTCACCATTATCTAAAGCAGTGTTAATACGCAGTACTTGGTTATTTCTCTCGCGAATCGTGATTACTTTTTGCATTTGAGTTAGAACGAGTCGATTGCCAAAGATGATCCCAATGATAAACCCACTGCACGCCATAATGACGCTTACTTCTTGAAAGATAGAAAGCTCTACTTTACCTTTTCCAATCAAGAGCCCAGCTAGACAAGCGGCAGCTAGTAAAGGCATACACAGAGATATCGCAAGTACGTTCCTTTCCTTCGCATATTCATTTTGTATTGAGTTAGTCATAGCTACTTATCTCGATTAGGTTCATTTCATGTCCCAATCAATTGAACTCTAATATTAATGATAAGTGTGCAAATAAGGCCCTTAAATTCATACATAGATTGTACAAATATCGGTTTTAAGCCTCTGAGCTCTATAGGGTAGTTAGATATCCACAAAATTTGTTAGTTGCTGGTGGATAAATACACAAAGTTGATTTGAGTGAATGGTTTAAAGTCTGCAGGGTTCAAGCATCGGATGTATAGAATCTTTTGAACGACTCAATAGAGTAGAGCAACTTACTGTAGAAATGAAAAAGTCGCTGTTAGGCGACTTTCACTCTGCCACATTTTCATGTGGATTCGTCAATACGTTGTCATGGCGCATTATATTGCCACAAACTCATCTTAGGTGGGACGAGCTGCATTGTTGTCAAATAGACAATCGATTTTCGCCGCTTAACTGATCCTTCGTCATGAATCTCTGATCCTCACTACTTATAAAGAGTAGGGTTAACGGACAGTTTCAAGTTAGTGATTGTTGAATCAATCTTCTCAGCCCAAGCAAGAATTTGTTGCTTATCGAACTTTAAACGCGTCAGTACCATACTGTTTGGGGCTTCAATAGCTATGCTGCCCCCGTTGACGTTCGCAACACGCAGTTGATGGCCATAGTGGGGAAATTGCTCATGAAACTTCTGATTGATTTCTGCAATGTCTTGGAGCTTGTCTTTGATTGCCGAAAATTTAGTGTCCTGGAACACATCACACAAGCTTGCTGTCGCTCTCATAATTCTCTCCAGTTAGATGAGTACACATATGGTTGTACACCATCTAATAGAAAAATGAGTGTCGAATGAATAGGACCTAATTGTTACCCAATTGAAGGTTTTTGGCCTCAAGTTCTTTGATGATGGTCTGGTTATTCGCTAGTTCTTCTTTTTGACTTTCGTTTTGCTGAGTAAGACGCTTAACATCATCCTCTAGGCGGCTACTGAAGGCACCTTGTCTTTCGATGGTACTAATGTTTTGACTGTTAGACATACGTAGCTCAGTAAACTGATCTGATAGAGAGGTTAGTCGTTCTGATGCAGTACCAAACCTTATCGTTGCTTGCTCTAACTCGCTGGCTAGGCGTGCGTTTTCAGATTTTGTTGTAATGTATTCCGCTTCAACTTCTGCTAGGTCAGTGCTGAATTTGTTTCGACTCTCACGTAATTCTTTGATCAGTTGAATATCGCCCTGAGCCTGAGTTTCGAACCTGATGATTTCTCCGGATTTCTGAGTCACAGTGTCACTTAGTTCGGATATCTTGTTTCGACATTCATTGAGCTGAGTTTCTAAGTTGCCTATTAGTGTCTCTTGGTTTTCGAGTTTGACCTCAGTCTTGGCCACTTGGCTTTGAGCCTTATCAAGATCGATTTTTTGATTATTCAACTTGTCCTGCAAGCCACCAATCTCATCCGTCAGCCGTTGTTCAATACCTTCACAGTTCTTTTCGCTTTGCGCAAGTTCGGTTGTAAGCTTGGTTATCTCTTTGTCTTTCAATGAAATTGTAGTGTTTGATTCTTCAAGCTTAACACCGGCTAACTCCAGCTCACCCTCCGTCTTCAAAAGGAGTTCATTGGCCAGATCTGCTTCATCTTTATACATGAGAACTTCGGCATTGTGCTCTGCATCTTTAGCGGCGCTTAATCGAGTGATTTCAGTTGAAAACAATTCAACAAATTCATCGCTAAAGCCTCGTTCTCTGAAGAGGTCCATTCGTTTGTTCTTAGCTTGAGTGTTCCATTCACGGACATCCACGTTAATCGTGGAGGTAGATTTAACGTCCGGCATCATTGATAAGACATTGCGAACACTGGTTTTCTCGCCTTTAACGAAGAGCGAATCACAAATTTCAAAAACACGTTGGCGTCGTTGTAGTTGATCTGCGGTAAGGTCTTTCTGTGTGCTGATGTCGCTCATTAGATGGTACTCAAGTTCAGATTTCGATGTCATTCATTTTAATCGAACATTGGTCGAACGTCCAGAACGAACGAACACCTGTTCGATGTTCGATAATTGTCGTTTGAAGCGAAGCACGGTAAAAATGTACCGTTCATTTACTGGATGCGTTGTTGTTAGAATTTTAGCCCCACTACCCTCCAATAAAAGTGACACTGTAATTAACTCAGATAAATTGAATGTCAGGATAATCACGCGTAGATTTAAAGCCATAAATTGCACATTTTCTAGATCTCAGATAATTACAATTATATGTGATCTAGAAAAAATGCATGGAATTGGTTAGACTGTAACGAACTACGAAAGCATAAGTTGGAAATGATATGGTCGGCACTGAAATCTCACTTCATACGGACTTTTCCCGTTTAAGGCCAGAACATGTTCACCAGGCGATCATGCTCGCACGAAAGCACGGTACATCGAACGAACAGTACCAAAAAATTCAAGATGCTATTAACCACCTTTTGCGAGAGTTCAATAAACGTGAAGAGCGTTATGCTAAGAACTCACTTTCTCAACTCTATAGCAACTGGTCACGATTTGAGAAATGGTGTCACGAGCATGAACATCACTCATTGCCAGCAGCCGCAGAAACCATCGAATTATTCTTTGAAGATAAGGTCGACGACTTACACCGTAACTCAAATCGATCTTATGCGTGGGCCATTTCAAAAATTCATCGTATCTCGGGTTGTCCTGATCCTTTTCTTGATGAAATCGTTCGTGACAAGATGGCCGGTATCTTTCGCAGGAAAGTTGAAGCAGGTGAACGAATAGTACAAGCTTCAGCCTTTCGAGAAAAACACTTAGATAGAATAACCGAATTATGGCGACATTCCCCTGTCCTACGGTATCGACGTGATCTGGCATTGTTGACTGTTGCTTATGAAACTCTACTTCGGGCATCGGAAATCGCAAATATCCGTTTTGGCCACTTAGAGTACCCAGGTGACGGAACGGCATTGCTCACTATCCCTATCACTAAATCTAATCATAGTGGTGAACCTGATACAGTGGTATTTAGTCCAGAAGCTGTTGATATTATTCATGAATATGTTGAATTGGCAGGGCTTGATGACACCGATGAACAAGCCTTTTTGTTCGTTGGGATCAGCCGACACAACACTCCTTACAGGCCAAAATTAATCGACCCCACTCACCCTGAAAGTGGGAAAAACCATAAGAAAATGACGTCATGGACTGTTGAGCAGATTTTCAATAAAGCATGGGAAGCCCTTAATTTGGGTAAGGTTGGTATCGCTACTTTTACTGGCCACAGTGCAAGAGTTGGCGCTTGTCAGGATTTATTGACTGATGGGTACACCATCTTGCAAGTGCAGCAAGCTGGACGTTGGTCAACACCGGCTATGGTGATGAGATACGGTCGTGGGATATTGGCAAAAGACGGTGCAATGGCACAGAAACGAGCGTCAAGAGGAAGAACATAATCAGCCTGTTGAAACCCCGATGTTGACAGCTGCGGGGTTTCATTACGTTACGCATCACCAAATAGGTCGGGCAATATTGTAGCTTTTATGGCTGTTTCTATTTGTTCAGGCTCATCAACTACCACGACTTTTGCAGCACCAATGCCCATAAGCAAACGTTCAAGTTCCTCTTCCTCTAACTTCGTCAGTTCAAGCATTGAGTGAACGATTAACAAAGGCATCAATGTAAGCCCAGGTTGCTTTGCTTCCCGTAACATCGAACCCACCAGCTCCGCGAAACTATCAGGATTATCTAAGAGCAGTTGCTTTACTGGTATCGGTGAAATTTTACTTAACTTATTTCCTTGCCATATTAACTCGCATTGTCGTGTTGTTAGATGAATCACAGCTGGATTGGCTAGTACCTTTTTGTTGACTAGGAGATCGATACGACAAGCAATACTAATGAGCGGAATGACCAGAACCATAGCTACTAAGCTTTTTAGGTTGTTATACAGCTCTGGTTGCTCAATTATCAAATGCAGGTAATGTATCTCCAGAAATAAGAAAATACATACTATAGACATCGCATCATTTATCGTTCTTTTTTTAAGCATCTTGTTTTCTCCATTGATCTCACAATCGATATCCATCGGTGGGGATAAATTACACCGAGGTGTTCTATAGTGGTGAGTAACAGGTTCCTAACTGATTTCTAAGACTGATGCTCATAAGTGTATGAATACTCGATGGCAATCAGTTTGGCTGGTGACGTTAACCAAACAAAGGCTGAAGTTAAATAAGGTATAACGATGAGCCAAGCCTGCTCGACAATCAGTAAAGAGTCGTTGAAACTGAGGAATACAGTCCAAGCTATCAGTGACACGATACAAACTGTTTTCAACCAATTAATTTCAATCTCTCTGTGTACATTTCTTTTCATATACTCGTTTCCTTACAAGATTTAAATGTTATTGATATGGAGTATTGGACTGCGGATTATCTATGTTCGATATCGGCTTCAGAGTGGACTTTGTATGGCTTATGGCAATCGTCGCATTCAAATTCACCACCCGCTGGGTTGACACAAAAACCATCTTGTTCTTCTCCGCAGTGAGGGCAATATAGAGCCACATTCATCGTGTGTAATTCTGTCACTGTCTTCATATTCTCTCCCTGAGATTAACTGTGAGTTTGTTATACATCCTAAGTCTCCCAATTTAACTTCGTATCGGGTTTCAATATTTAGACGACGCTATGGAAGAAGGAAGAACTCAAAGTTGCTCTGCTCGCAGCTTTCTTTTCTGTTTGTAGGCAATGGTTGCCACTACCAAAACGAAGCAACAGGTAATCAGTGTTTCAACGAAACCGAAGAGTTCGCCATTGAAGCTAGTCACTAACATGACATGCGACCCGATACTTAGGATGCTTAACCTGAGTAACGCTTTATCAACAGGCCCCATATAGTCAGTGAGATCGAGTTTGAGCATTATTAGCCACCCTCCTTAACTGTTCTCGGATGTAGCCTTCTTGCCACTCGATATGGCATTCAGGGTCAAACTTCTCCCCTTTTCTGCTCGCAATAACTCCCGCTTTGAATTCGGTCGTATAATTCGAGTTAACGGTAAGTGTTGGTTCGCACATCTCACATGCTACTGCCGACAACAAATGAGTAAACATGCCTGAATCGTGTCGCTTCTCAGTGATTTCTAAGATTTTGACTAGAGCATGCAACTCATTACAATTGAATCTGACCATTGTTAACCGTATTACAGGTGACCATTTTTCATATGTTTCAATGAACCCCTGCTCACCTGACAGAAATATTTGCTGCTCACGACATTGGTAAAGTCGTTGTGCTGTAGAAACGATCTTTATTGAAGTCATATCTGTTCCTTTCAACGCGAAGGCTTGAACTGTAGTTCTGTTTCTTCTGACTGGTGCTTAGGTACTACAAGCTTACATTTGAAGTACTTCCCCCGTGGCAGCTGATTGCCAACGGGGAGGCGTTTAATCCAGTCATCAAATGCAGGTTTTGAAGTCGAGGGGAGTCGTTGGCTTATAAACGGGTCTTTCAGCATGTCTGCCATTCTTGCTCTCTACTCTGTTATTCGAATATTGAGTTCAGTATCCAACAACCCGATACAGGCATGTTCAAATAAAGAGCTTGAATTGGAGAATAGATTGCGTATCACAAACGCGGTGGGTAGAAATTAGCAGGCGATTCTAGGTAAGTCGCTCCATTTAGTGGTGTATTGCGGAGACAGCATTTCGCGGCGCATACCCCAAGACTGTCTTGTAGGTGTTCCTTGCGCAGCCAGAAAGATAGTGTCCATTCCATACTTTGCGTTTATCTGATCAAACGAAGCCATTAACTTTGCATTATTGGGTTGTGGGTTAAATAGGTCAGCTTGCTCATGTCTTCCGTCAACGAGGTCAATCAGCCCAACACCGACTTTGTAGTACTGAACACCTTCTTTGTAGAGTGTTTTGGCCAGAGCACAGGCCGCACTGGTTAAGGTATCCACATCAGCTGTCGCGTACTCAAATTTGTGAATCGCTTTGAAACTAACCGGCTTTTCGTCAAAAGGTGAATTTCCTGCAAAGCAAACCAACACTTTACAAAGTGACTGTTGAGCACGGATCTTTCGCGAGGCAATGCCCACATGCAGACTGATAGCTTGTCTAAGCTCATCGAATTCCGTTATGCGCTTACCCAGACTGCGGGTAGAAAAAACTTGTTGTTTGTCTGCTCTTGCTATGTCGAATGGAATACACTTTTCACCATTGAGCTCCCGTATCGTTCGCTCAACACCGACATCGAATTCTTTTCTCGCTTTTGAAGGTGAAAAATTTGCTAGTTGCGCTGCGGTAGTGATCCCCATAAATTGCAATGCTTTCGTTCGCTTGCGACCAATCCCCCAAACTGAACCCACATCAATAGCCTGGAGAACACGTTGGGTTTCTTTCACTGAATCTAAAACACATACCCCCTGATAACCAGGGAGTTTTTTCGCTGCGTGGTTGGCTAATTTTGAGAGGGTGAGCGTCGGGCCGGTTCCCACACAGACCGGGATCCGACACTCTTTCCATATTGCTTTTCGAATTGCGGCCCCATGCTCTCGTAAACAAGGAATGTTTATGCACTTGTCCAGATTTAGGAAGCTTTCATCGATTGAATAGATCAGTTGTTCAGGTCCAAAACGTGCAATCACTTGCATCATCCGCAAGCTCAAACTGGAGTACAGTTCATAGTTAGATGAGAAGACTGTAACGCCATGTTGCTCACATAATGCCTTGATTTTAAAGTAAGGTTCGAACTTTGGAATGTTCAACGCCTTCGCTTGATTGTTTACCGCAACGGCACAACCATCATTGTTACTGACGGTGATAACCGGCTTTCCACGTAAATCAGGTCTGAAGACTTGATGACACGAATTGTAGAATGAATTGCCATCTATTAATGAATACATGCTTAACCCGAAAACATAGTTGATACACGGTGGAGTCTGATGGAACTCGCTAATACCCCTTCTATTGCGAAGGAGTCTTGTTCATCAATTCTTACCGGCTTCATTGATTCATTCGCACTCAGCAAGCGACGTCCTTTGATATCTAGAATTTTACAAACCAGTTCACCGTTTAGATTGGCAATGATAATATCGTGGTCTTTCGCAGTAAGGGCTCGATCTACAATCAATACATCACCTGAAAAAATCCCAACTCCTTGCATGCTATCTCCCTGTGCCAGCGCTAAAAAAGTTGATGACGGGTGTTCCACCAGCAATTCATCAAGGCTCAATTCCAGTTGTTTATATTCTGCAGCTGGGGACTCAAAACCCACCACGCCTGCACTCACTGGATAAGTTAATATATTCATAATTTATACTGGTTATTTATACAGTGCAATTCTAGCCCCGAATCTAGATAAAAGGCAAGAGAATGTCTCAGTAGGTAACTAGCGCTATAGAATTTAAGGTGAGACAGAGGTTGAGAGGGCGACATTATGAACAAGAGCCCTATATACGATAACATAATATGATATTGTTTATATTTAGGTTTCACCTAAACGATGTTAAGTTGTTTAAATCAAAGGGAAAGTTAAGAGGTCACTATGCCATTAGTAAGGTTTGCAATATTAGTTGTTGTACTATTTTTCGCTTGGTTAGCTTTAGTCCACATTTTCAATGACTATGGTGCTGGCGTAGGTCTAGTCTGTTTGGGGTTGTTTGTTTTTGTGGGTCGGAAGTTATCAAAGAGAACGCTGGCAAAACTTCAGTCTCGCCAGCAATAAATCGTTTACTCGCACACAACACCATCCCCGTCTCGGTCAGACATGAATGCGTATGCCGGGTCATGAGCCGTTACTGGTGCAATCCCATGATTTCGAGCTTCGGCACAAGTGATACGTCCGTTGTTGTTGTCATCATACAAGGACAACGCATGCCCCGTAGATTGGGTGACGTATTTAGTTGGAGCGCTTCCAGCAGGTGCATAGAACACCATTTCAAAAGACGGGCAATTATTGATAACACTCTCCAACGTGTTCGCTTCGACTGGATTTACACTAAGGCCATACTTAGTTTTTATCTCAATGACACGCAACGCGAACCAACATTGGTTTCTTGGCGGCAACCACTCGCCAGCGTCCAAGCCACATTTTCCAGTAGAACTACAACGGTTCACAGCTGGGGATGCTAGGGTCAAGTTCAATAGATCTGTTGCAAATGCTTTTCTTGTTTCAGGGCTTGCCGCACAGAGTCCACTGTCATGCCCTTCACTGGCTGCAATGATGTGTTCGATGTCTGTCTCTGAAGTTGATTGGTAGTAGGTGCCAGTATAAGGGCCATAAATCTGACCTCCCATACTATCGACTATCGCTGACTCTACTGAAGCGGGATATGGGTATTGGCTTTTCTTATCGTATGGTGAACATCGATGCTCTTCCTTAACTACCAACCCACGCCACATTTCATTTCCCAGTGATGAAAACGAAGCAAGTAAAACAACCAAATACATTGAACTGCGAATAATCCCCATCATAACGTTCTCTATTTATTTACGTTACATTGTCACTAAGACCAGCAGCCCGATAGAATCTGGGACCACAAACGCTGCCCCTTTTTAAGTCCACGTATATCCACGACTTTTACGGTGACTGGCTTACCTACTAAATCAGTCTCATACTTTTTTCCGGTTATTATGTTATATAAGTTTCCAGATGCATTGGCTAGAGGTATACCCAACTCTTTTGATAAACTTGCAGCAGTGTAATGCACTCCCGACTCCAACATATATGCGGCCATCTCTTGAGTGCTCATCTTGTTGTGAACCTTACTTGGTGTTGTTGTATTCATGGCCATTACACCTCTGTATAGTTACCGGAATCATACTCACGCATAATGGCAGTCTCGGTGAATTCAAGCACTTGTACTTCGCCATCTATCCCACGCGTTTTATCGGAAAATCGCACACGAAGTGTTACTTCAGTATCATCGATAATAGTCGCATGAATTCTTTGTCCATCAGGTGCATAACCTCTACCAGTATTAAATGTCAGTTCGCCTTGCTTCGTTTGCATATCTCAGTTCCTTCAATTGGCTTTGGATTAGATATACAACATCGATGTGTTCTATTAAGCACATTGTCATCACAAGGCTGTGGTTCAACCGGTATTGTGTGTTGCTGTTAGTAGCGGAATATTAGATATTACTAAGGCTATCTATTGTTATATCGAAATTTCAGGAAGTTAACAGATGTCTAAGCAGCTCAAACCTGGTGGTCTTCAATACGTGTCTCGTGTCCTAGCAAACAAATATGATGTTTCCCTGTCCACATTCGTACTGATTGATGCCACTCGAAATGGCAATATTATGACCGAGATAGCAGAGCTCTACGGGGTCAATAGAGATGGTAAGGATTCGTATCAATTTCTCAGTGACTTGGTTAAACATGCCAACAAGAAATCCTCTCTTCCAATTTTCAACGTCACGAATATGACGAGATATGACTTAATAGCAATGGGAATTGATCCCGTTTCAGGAAGACGTCCTCGTTGGCTGTCATTGACCAGCTACGGTATGACGATTCTCAAAGACTTCGACAAATTGATGTATGAATAAGGATCTAACAATGAGAGCCTTTTAATACACGCTATTTAATCAGGACCGACTCTCGCTTTATCGGCTTTTCATTGAAGCGAATTTTTACGATGTGGTTATTCTCAAACCTCTGCTTACCTATAAGATCACGATACTGTTGATAGGATTTTCCCTTGAGGCCACAGTGATTGACGTAGATAGCTACTTTATACACGGTGAAGTCGAGCCAATTTTTACGTTTCTTGTTCACATCGATGACTGCATCACTTAACGTTATTTTTAGTAGCTCCCATAACTTCCCACTAATTACGTGTGTGTTGACGCTGAGTGAGTAAAATCCACTACCATTCAATGCGCTAGTAAACATCGTCATTTCTCTGATCAGTTGGTCTTTTTTGCCTTTTATTGGTTTGTAAGGGTCTGCCAAATGGAGGGTTATATCTGATGCATGTTTCCAACGATTAGTGATCGGATACCACTCCAGCATCAATATCTCGGTGCTACCGAATACTAATTTTATCGGTGTCATTATCACCCAAGTCATGAACGCTACCAATAGGACAAGAGCATAGTTCCAGCCCGATAATAAGCAAGGCCATAGATTCTCTAAGGCCAGGTTCTCGCTATAATTTTTATTGATAAAGGTGTCGTTCCAATTGAATGAATCAAGTGCAAACAAGAGTAGATAAAAAACAGAGAACTTCGTCATAAGTTTGGCCGTCTTACAGAAACGGTGCCAATATTCGGAATGAAACATAGAGAGGTTCATGTGCGTCGGATCATCGAGCACTATCTTTTCATCGGCGATGTTTCTAATGGCTTTCGCCTGTACGAGTGAGACGCCCATTGCGACTATGAACACATAATCACCAAAATAACAGCTGAGTAAGATACACAGAGTCGGAATGATGTATTTCAGGGTTTGAATAACTACCGTGATGACGTTCATTACGTAATCAGTTAAGAGCGTGAAAGTTGGTTTTAACATAAGAATGTATTCCTTTTGATTTAAACCTACTTAATTTTTCCGAGATCGCAAAATTTTTTTTTCATATCCTGTAGGAGAGGAATAAAGTTTCATACTAAGCAGTCAAGTAACCCTGTTTGTACCGTTCTAAATGATACTCACCCAGAAATAAAGATTCATACTAATTCCTACTACAAAGTCTGAGTCACGCTACAACTGAGTAATAAAGTATCATACTGGTTGTCTTGGGCATCCACAGATTGATCGGCCCCAAGATTGATCGGCCCCATTCAAACACGTTTCTGGACAAAAGCAAGCTAGAGTCTTTACTTTAACTTTTCAGGTTTGGATTAGGAAATATATGGCTAACTCTCTAATGAGCAAGAGCTAACAAATATTCCTCTAAATTCACCACTCAAACCGTTCTTCTGATTGCCTTGACTTTAACTCTTCATCGGCCTTTTCTTGTTCTACCCTTTTCTCTAGCCTGCTAAGTATCATTTTGGTGCCTTCTACAACATCAGGGTTTTCGTGTGAAAGAAGCTCCTCAAACATTTCAGCTCTTTGTTCAATTATGGATGCACGTGAACCACTCCAAGACATCTGGATAGCAGCTCTTTCGAAAGCTTCAATCACTAACCACGGCTCAGGACTTTTGTTAACTAGAGCTTTTGCCAAGTTGGTTAGTTTAAGATGTTCACCATTCTTCTCATATGGAGTGATCGACGATGCTAGAGCTTTAAATCTGGATATTGGTGATTCTTTGCACCACTCTATAGCTTTATCAAGAGGGAGTTTAGAGAATGGACTCGTTTTTCTAGATAAATGACTAGTTGTGATTTCACCTAACACATTGTCATCTTTGAGAAATACATCTAAGGCTTGAGTCGGCTGTAGTTCGATTACAGTTGATAGAAACTCACCATAGTCAAAAGCATAAACTTTATAAGTAGCTATGCCTTCAAACAGTTTTTTGAACAGAGTGTTAGCATCTTCCTCTGCCTTCTCTTCCAAAAAACATACTTTAGCTATCTGTGTCAAAGAATAATCTCGGCCACCATAGTCTCGTTGTTCTCTGCCATAATCATGCTTCAGTAAGAACTCTCTGCATTTTTTAATCAAATCCACACTAGGAACGTAAATGGCTTGTTTCTCCAACCCATGAAACCGCATGGTTAGTATTTCAATAACTGTACTGTGCCCATTTGGTTGCAACCAGAGCAAATCCAAGATAGTAATTAAGTCAGAGTCAGATATTGATTCATGCCTTCTACCAGATGCCATATTTCGGTACATCCAGCTCGGAGAGGTATTATTTTTTAACGATGTTATGAGCCTACTTACAGCAACTTCATCTAGCGGGCAATCAAACTGCACCAATGGGAATATCTGGTTTAGTCTATCGCTGTTTAATAAGCCATCTAAAATAAGTTGTGCTTTATCTGAGTCATTGTCGTAAACGTATCTGACAAAACCTCCGACAAAGTTCGAGTTTACTTTTTTGATATCTAATTTTTCTAGGCAGATGGCTATATCACCCCATACCTTTTCAATATCATTTACTCCGCTCGCAACTCCATGACCAAACCTAAATAAGTGGTTGTTAGTATTCATAGTTGTAAGAATCTGAGCTAACTTGTTGATAAGATAGTCATAGTGCTCTTGAGCAACATGTGTGCCTAATTCTTCTGCGAGTTCTTGAGCTTTTTCATACCCCCATTTTACCGTTTCACCTTCTTCATCTAGCTCATCGAGACCGAAGTAATTATGGTTATCAGCAAACACATATAGCTCCATTTGACCGTCTAGATCTTGAGCTGCAATATTTGCTCTTAACATTTCAAGTCGGTTTTTGTGCTCTTTCGTCATTGATGTTGAATCAAACAGCAATGTTGCCCCTAAAGCCAGCCAACCTCGTGGCCATCCCCCATTGCTACAGAAGCTTTTGGATATGGATTCGAGATCATCATGTAGTTCAGCTATTCTCCATAGCCCTCTAATATGACTAGCAAAAACTTCTTTGACACGCTCATCAATAACATTACCTGACGAAGCAAGATTACGAATGAGCAATAAGTATTCACGATACCAAGAAAGCACATCATTGCGACTTTGAGGCTCGTAGCCAAAGTCTCTTGATTTAGCACCAAAATCAAAACCATAACTTGATGAAAAGTGTGAAGTATTTAGCGAGTTATCGAGTAACTCATACCCCAGTTCTCTTTCGCTTTCATTCGTGCTATCCATGAGTTTGCCAATGCATTTAACTCGTCGCTCCAATGTTGCGTGTGTACCTGATAGATAAAGCTGAAACAAACTACGAAGTAAGCTTCTAACAGAGTTGTTATTTTCCCCTTTTTTTTCAGATAATGCGAAACGACAGAGCAGATCAAAGCATTGACTGAACAAGTCATCTTCATATGCGAGAGAGCGAAGAAGCCTTGTAATTGATATGTAATGAGGATTGTCCCTACTTAAGAAAGTTGAATCAAATTTTGCTCTTTGCTCCAGATAAGTGAGCACTTCATTTGGAATAATTGGGGCAATATTGGCCAACAATGAGATCGACAAGTCTTCATTACCTTTTTTAAAAAGTAAATCTATCACTCCATCGGCTTTTAGCCACAATGATGCTAGCTTAACAGCTTCTTCGCTATCATTAAGATACCCAATACGACGTGAAAATGACTTGAGCAGTCTTGGTTGTGTATTGCTGTTTATGAACTTCACAATATTTGAATGAGGGACGTTCTGCAACGCTAAACGGGCTAGTCTATTCGCAATAGGGTGAGGTAATATCGCCATCCAAATGCTACGTTCTTGCGCTAAGTTTCGTCGCTTCAACTCTTTAGCAAACTTGTACATTTCATGAGGAGGAAGCATTACTATTTCACCGAGTAACTTTAACTCTTCACTAAAGTCATCTTCAGATTCCAACTGAAACGAATAAGCTAATGATAGGCCCTCGGCTGCTTTTTCTAAGCCAATATCTGAATCATGGCGCTGATGAAACAGCCTTTTAAACAACTCTTCATCTTTTAATCTGGATATGTTTTCATCTTTTCCAACAGAAGAGGCAAGTGCATTAGCTACTCTTGCATTACCTCCTGAGAAATCAGCGATTTTCCCAGTAGTTTGTTTACTTAAATATGGGAACCTTGATGAAATCATTGCTTCGATAAGCTCACTAGAACTTGGCTCTAAGGTATAAACTTCAGTTTGCTCTGGCTGATCTTCCCTAACGTCGTATTCAACAGTTAGGATTCTAGCCGTGCTGTTATTTTTACATAAATTAGTAAGTTCACGATGTAAGTCGGGGGCACAGTTATCCACTACAATAATGGACTGAATATTGTCTCTAACAAGCCGTTCGACTAAAACTCGTGGAGTGGGTGAAGGAGATAGGCTAATGTCTGAATAGAACACGGTCTCCTTATCAAGAGCAATTCCTTCGATTCTCTCGTCAAATAGTGCTTGTACGAAGCGTGTTTTTCCTACACCTGACAGGCCTACTAAGCGGATGGATGCACCAGCTTTGAGTAAGCGCTCTCTAAGCAAATTCAATGCATCAACTGTAGCTAAACCTTCTGAGTTATTAGAGGAAGAACTATGAAGGCGTATAGCTTGATCTAATATGTATTCTTCCTCAATCCCCTTTGGGCAACTAGCCCAATTGCCATACTCCTCCCAGCCACGGTGGTCTTTACCAAAATTTGACCGTAACCAACAAGCCTGTTTTGATAGTGACTGTTTTTCGACAAACCTTTTAAGAAGTATGTAGATTTCATCTTGCTTCGAAGAAGGCTTACTTATATTAATATGATGAGCATCTATCGAGGTTGGCCGCACTTGTAGCCCAGGATCTGAACTATCAGGCTTAACAATCCTTCCAAATATCGGGAGAGATTTAGATTCAACAAGAACTAAATGGCGAATTTCTTTATCGTGGCACCATTCTCGATACCAAGTATTCAACTCCCGAAGAGTGGGATCATTACGCCCTAATGAAGCAGTTACCGCCGATGGCTTAAGCAATAGAAATGTAAAAGACCTGAGTAAAACTCGCCCTAAAAGAGTATTCCCTTTTTGAGCTAAATCTGCACCAGTGTGAGGCGTCCCCATAAACGCGACACCTGTAACTCTATTTACCAGCCCAACAGCATCTTCACGCCCACTCTGGTCGCTTGCCAACCTAAGCAGTTGTTTAATAATCAACCCGCCTAGACTGTGACCAACAAGTATTATTTCGCCCTTACTTAACCTCTGTTCAGCCAAGAGTAATTCTAGTATGTTTTGCGCTTTATCTTGGATACCCATACCCGCATCTAGAAAAGCGAACTTTGGTGCCTCGTACCCAATAGCCCAAATGCTGCAATCTTCGATATCTTCATTCAGCCATACAGGCCAAAAAACTTTTTCTGAATTATTTGATTGCCATGTTGTCTCTGCGTGGCCGCCTAATCCGTGAATAAACACAACATGCTTTCTAGCCAAAGAATCGCTAGATTTCAATCGCAACTCAGCCATGTAAACCTCTATCGGTATAAATACTATCGCTTAAATTTTATCCCAAATATTAATCATCTAATAGTTTTTTATTTCAACAGGTTACATATGATAAAAACAAGACTAAACATTAGTGTTTAGTGCGTACAATCGTGGCTGCTCATCGGCTAAGATATTAGACCACTCGCTTTAATTGCTTAATAGTAAGAACGGTAATTTAGCTCTCACCTATCACATTAGTTCTTGTATCGTGAAAAACTGTGAACTGAGTGTAGCTGAAATGAATGCTCAACTCATTTTGGGGCATTTCCGTGTCAGTGGCTTTGCTAATTTAGTTAATCATGGATTATTTTGAGTAAGGCAAAGCCGAACCATGGTCGTTTGTTATGAAACATTTCGTCAGCCTCCCAATAACTTTAGAAGGACTTGTATCAAAACATCCGCAAGCTCCGAAATTGAAGGAAAGTCCACAAAAATAGAAGTTAAGTAATCATGAGCTTTTACAATTGCTTCTTGGTCATTAACGAATGATTCAAGCTCTCCACTAACTAATTCTGCATTATCTGAAATGTAATCCAATACAGAACTACGCTCCTTTTCAGAAAGTTCCTCAGTTGCTTTAACTGTATCCGTAAATTTTTTGAGGGTCGTAACTTTAAGCTGCTCAAAGTCTATACCATCAGATGAGACCATAAATGGTTCGGGATCTTTACCTTTCTCGGTAACAACTTCGAAGCCTTCAACCGACTTCTTATAGTATTCTTCTTCCACAATAACCTCCTTGTTTCATGGCCCAATTAAGGTGAAGCACGCTATCACTATACTCGATTGAACACCGTAATCACTGAACTTAATCCAAACCAAAAATGGCAAGAGTGCTGAGTCACTCTTAAATTTTTATATTTACCAAGCAACGATGTTTTCCAATAGAGCCTCATGCCCATTCAGTAAATTGGATTCGCAAACTATTTCATGAGGGATATTATATTTGTTACAAATGGCTTTTACACTCGAAGTATAAGGTTCACCCGCGAACGGTGATATGTATACAGCCTCTATAACTTTTTCTGCTGAAGCACTAACCACATTGGGCTTTGCCTTGAACATGTATGGGTTTTCTATATCAACTTTAGGGGAAACAAATAACCTCACTTCATTTTCGTGGCTAAACGAACTACGTTTTAACAAAGGCGCAAGATGCCCATCAGTTACACAGTCTCTACCGTCTATGCTAGGGTCATTGAAGTCCATATACTTAACGGCGCCCATTTGAACCAAGACATCTTGTTCAAAATGTGTGAGAGCTTCACTAAGGTTAGAAACGCTTGTTCTTATTGCAATGCCTTTTCCATTATCTGAGTAAAGCTTCCACATGGCTTCTGATTCAACAGGATTAGCATGCCAACAATTAACAGTAATTCCTTTATGTAGCAACTTGTAGGTTTCTTTTACCTTTTGTCCTAAACCGTCAATGCCTTCTTTCATTTTTTGAAGCTCTGGTGGGCTTGTACCCTCCGTCATGCATTGGCTTTCAAATACTTGATAAACTTCTTGAAGCTCTTTAACTTCTGTTGCGAATATCTTTCCAAACAAATCGAATGCTTTTTGAGGTATATATCCTTCAAACGGGTCTGAATTGCTGTAACTTTCAAGAGGTGTAAAGTAGAAACTATCTGTTTCTAATAGGTGAATTAATTTATCGAGTGACATATAGCGCCATAGCGGCATTGAATGATCTACACTATCGCCAATTTTTACCTTAGCCAATTTTAACCTCTTAATTTCATTGTAAATATAACGCCCGCTTGATGGGAAAGTAACGCAACCACTAAAGCGAAACTAACACACCGTAATCACATGAGTTAACCATTAGCATTGAACTCGGCAAGCTTTGGTTGGAATCCCTCTTAAGCAACTGTTAGCAGCGTTCTATTTGTTTGCACTATGCTCATTAAGAACAATGAATGATGCTCTTTCAAATAACTCGTCGTAGGTAATGATTTCTACGTTTCGAGAGTCTCGACGGAAAAGTTCGAGAGTTTTTCGCTTCATTTTTTTGATGCCTGGAGGCTCCGCTGAATTATCAACTTGTGCCCAGCTACCAACAATTAGAACTGTTTTCGAGTCATAAGCATTCTGATTTATTTCGCTGTAATCGTCTGCATATAGATCTCGAGTTGTTTCAACCTTGAGCGTTCCGCTAGCTTTTTGCTCTAGAATTTGTGAGTAAGCTTCCATCAATTCTTTTGATAGTTTCCAACTCTGCGCTCTATTTTGAGCAGTTCCAAACAATGGGGTTGTAGGTAACTTAAGTTCGACAAACGTTGTGAATTTAGTGTCACCCATTAAGAAATCTGCAATAACACCTTCACTGCCACCCGCATTAGTATCAGACGCGTGAAATTCCTTTTGTAAGATACCTTGGAATCGGTAGTCTAAACCATAACCAAATATCCATTGATTCACTGCGAAGAAATGCTGCCATGCAGTCTCGTCTTTTGTATTTGGCTTACCGATATCGACTTTGTACTGGGGTAGATAGTTTGAAGACAGTAGTTTTTTGAATATTTCTAACTGCGACTTCCGATAACCCGTATTCACTAGATCCTGAGTAGTGATCATTCCTTGCGACAGTAAGTCTCTAACAACTTCTCCACCATCAGAACCTGAGAGTAGTGTGGTTATTTTCTGTTTTGTCTCGGCATCAAGCACATCCATTGAATCATCGGATAGCTTAATACGTCGCTCTGCTATCCCCTTCAAATCAAGTTCTTGGATGAAATTCAAGAACGTTTTCAATTGCTGCATATTGAACTTGGAAAGTTCAATAACTTGCTTCTCCTGACCGCTGACTAACTTGCATAGCTTAATGCCTTCGATGTCATCTTTTTCTTTTAGATATACAACTTTCATCATTGTTCGGGGAGCTAGCTGAATATGTAACTCTTCTTCGTCAGAGAAAATAACTTGGAAAAACCTACCTTTCTCGAAGGTGTGATTATAGAGAGTCTCTAACTTAGAGTTTCTAATCACATCTTCCTCTGTAGGTTTAAAATTTGGAATTTCAAACACCGATAACCTCTTATCTATCGTTAATTTGGCAGCTGCTGACTTGCAAAACAGGGGGAGACCATATGTGTGAACAACGCTAACATCTTACCTAAAGCATTGTGCCATAAACACTTAACTAGCTTAAAGTGAAGGCGCCAAGCATTGAGAATCTCTCTTAAATTTATTGTTAGCACGCTTTACTCGATGGTGGAAGTGAATCAAGTGCGCCCGTGCCTTTGTGATTGTATTGTGGGTATTTTGAATGTCTGACAATTCAAATTTACGATAAGTAGCCTTATCTTTTGAGCATGCAACCCCTTTAGAGGGTGATGCGTACAACCAGCTTGCGTGAGTAAATTGATTTCTTGAATTACCACTATCGTCAAGTAAGTTTACCAAACTAGTAAGTGCTTCCCCTAGCTCATGATTTGAGCCAATAAGAACCTTATACAGCTGAACAAGCCTGTCTAGTTTGCCTTTGTACATTTTACTAAGAGCTTTTATATCAATAGATTTATCGAGCAATTCATAGATTTCAGTCAGGCAAATCGTGATTTCATCTTCGAGAGCATTGAACTCCATGATCATTAAGCCGAAAGGAGCACTGATCTTGTTCAAGTAAGCATGAAGTTCATCCTCACTTTCATAAACATCAACATGTTCGAAAATGCAGTTTTCTCTGATTTTATACGTCATAATTCCCACTGCGTGCTAACGTTTATAGACGGAGTTTTTCCGTCTTTGCATTCCGTCTATGTTGCTTGTATTCATTATGAAACTCAACTGCTATCAGCCTGTTGTGTTAATCGACAGAGAGTTACGAGGCGAACCACGGAAAAATTCTGTATAAGAACCCAAAATACAGATTAGATTTGTTTGGTCTCTTACAGTACTTGCTAGGCAGTCTGTTCGATAAGGCTAAGAAGGATTGGGGCAAAACCTTGCTAGTGATGATCACAAACTTCCCTCACAAAACTTCCCTCATGTCACCAGAATCGTTGTTGGACATTTTCGAGTTACGGGCCCAGAGGACTAGAGTTCTTAGGATTAGTTCTACTGTATTGCAAATGTCACGCCTAGAGACGAAACCACCCCATCTACAGTATCTAAATCTTTGTGCTCAAATTCACTATGTCGCTACATAGCTTTGCTAAATTTTATGCGGGTAGATAAAGTGATAGAAAAATAAGGAAGTATCAATTGTGTTGACTGCTGAACAGATTCGGAACTCTCAAATAGTAAAATCATTGGATAATAAATTACAAGAGTTGCTTGAGCATAATGAACTGAAGGCATCCCCTCAATCTGAAGCCTTTGGAGATTATGTACATGCAGTTTTTTCTAAAGTAAAAATGATATATCTAACTCCTGGATGGGAGGTTTTTTACCTGTTTGATTTTGATGTTAATTACAGATATAGAAGGAATGACTCTGTTAGTGGGGCGTATTGCGAGGTTGCCTTAAAGTTGGCTAAAGATTTCATTTACAACATAGACGTATATACTGAAGAACTTGAAAATGACGAACTAACGTTAGCTTTTATTCAAGCTTTTAAACAGGGGCATAGAGGAACTAGCTTGAGTCATTCACAAGGAAATAGAGATTTAGATGCTGAATATGACGATCTTAATGAACGATATCATAGTCTTCCTGCACAGAGTGAATTTGATAAGTATGCTATGCATTATCATTCTATATTTGACTATTTGCACTCTTCTATGAGTAAGAAACGACTAGGCAGAGTTGTAAAATTATTTCATGCAAGGCATCACATTCTACAGTGTGAAAGGATACTATCTAAAATATGATTGATAATTAATGTCGAAATTCAACTTGAAGCATGTAAAAACGGACAGCAAAGGCCAACACTTTACATTCGAAATGACTCCTAACTTGGTGACAGGTTATGTTGTGTTTCAAGGTATATGCGAATTAAACATTTATGAATGGAAGTCAAACTTAGAAGGCAAAGGTAATACGATCCTTGCATTAAAATATCTTAAAAGTAAATCAAAAAAGATTTGCATTAGAGATATTGGATATTCGCAAGAATCTAGTTCTTGGATTTATTGGGAAAAAATGAAGCATAAAGGACTAGTAGATACTCTCTTTAATGATATGAATGAGGAAGTTTAAGTAAACTACAGTCCTCCTTTTAGGTCATATCAAGGAGAAAGAAGCCGAACCTTTATCTAGAGGGTTCGGCTTCTTTACGGTCTATTCGTCTATAGTAACTTTTGAATCAGCATTTGGTTTGCCTAAATCTTTTTCCATATGAGATTTCAAAAACTCTGTTTTTAATTTAATTCGCAACTGTGCTATTTCTTCGTCAGGTAAGTCTAAGTCTTCAGTCGCCATCGATGTAATATCGCGAGATAAAATAGATAATCGAAGAAATGCGAGCCTTTGGTCATGGATTTTTATTAAGCGATTAACTGCCATTTGAAGGCTTGCACCAGCTGCGCCCATAATTGCAATTATCGAAAGCGTAAAAGGGATTCTACTTAGGATCAAATTCCAAACGTGGGAGAGCTCTTTGGTGTCAGTTAGGCGAATTAACTCAATTGAACGTTCAAATAGCTGATAGGTAATTCCACAAATAATGGCTAGGGCACTGAAAGCTATTGCACCGTAAAAAATCTGTTGGAATCTTGTTTCTCCAATATATCCCTTTAAGTCTTCGCTATAGATATCTTTATCACTCTGAAGTTGCCTTAGTTGAGCGCGCGACAGTAGTACACCTTCAGTTAGTGTGGAGTGTTCGTTAGTTAGGTCTTGTTTCTGTATCTCAAGCTTTGCGTTCTCATCTCTAGACAAGTCGAGTTGAGCCTTTTCTTTGGCTAATACTGAAGATACTTTAGCTTTGGTAGTTTCGAGTGAAGAGCACTCTTCCTTCAAGTCGTCAATTTGACTCTCAAATGATTCTACTTGTTCTTCTAACTCTGCGTTGAGAGCAGCTAAAGTTTCTTTTGTTTGTTCAAACCTAGCTTCTTCTTCTAAGGTTTCTTCATTGAATTTATTTACGCGGCTAAATGTATCCACAAGTCTATTCTTTGCAACTCTGAGTTGTTGGACTTGGTGCTTGAAGTGAAATCGTGACCGTTCGCTAACTATGTTCCCGGACATTCCGATAACTTTAAATGAAGATATTTTAGTTTCACCATCAACAGACGACAGAGTTAGCGTATCTACAAATGAATTGATAGAAAATGCAATGACCCTTTCTTCGCCGGATTTATATGACTCGTTAGTTATAGACGTAGAATTGCCATCAGTTGAGTATTGTAAAGTTACTTCTTTGTTCGTTTGATTTGCAATCTTAAATATTACCTGAGTGATAAATGTTTTATCACTTAACCTTAGGTCTATAGGCTTAGAACGAAGTGAGTATTTTTCTTCACGTGGGCGATAAGAAAGGAAGTTAAGAATCTTTGATTGTGATGAGAATCTGCCGGATTTTATTTCCGTGATGTACCCTGTTAGATGTTCGAGTTGTTTAACGGACTTTTCCAAAGACTCTATATCTTGCTGTATTGTTTTCAAATTCCCATCTCGACAGTATTGGCTTATAAGATCATATGGTTAAGCATCATAATGAGTTAGACACTTAGCCTTTTTAACCAGTAAATTAAAACAAACAAATATATATTGAATGCCTAATGTTGTATATCAAAACCTAACCCAGTAGTGAGGCAAGTATGGCAATAAAAAGCATAGGAGCAGGTTATCAAGTGAGATAGCTATGTCGAATTTACCCCCCGTGATACTACACGGGGATTCACGACGAACAGCATTAGATGAATGGATAACTTCTAGTAGGGCAAAACCCCATGAACAGGATATGAATGAGTAAAAGGTCTAGCAGACAATGGGGCATTTTCGATTTAGAAATGGCAGCGTATCGACTGCGATCGCTGCCATTTTAGTATGATACTTTAATACTCAGTATGAATCTTTATTACTCTCTCACATATCCCTCAAAACTACCGTGTACCCACTTTGGATGATGCTATTGTTTGAACTTCAATGCACTTAGCGCACAGGAGAGAGATATGATTTCATGGACAAATTTGGATGACGGCACTCACGAACTTAAAATTAGTGACGCGTTTAATATCGTGCTCTACCCATCAACTGGCTATGCCATCGCAACGGGTATCGATAGAAAGATCAGTTTATTTGGCTCTACTCTTGAAGAGCAAAAGCAAGATGTTCAAAGAACGGTAGTCGCTATACTTTTAGACATCGCGGAAAAAGTGTCACCGGATGATGTTAGATACGGTCGTTAACTAACTTTCTCTGTATCCAAATAGAGAGCACACATACCGCGCATAGAAATAGTGAAATATCGGCTAGAGAGTTTGGGGTGACATTTAAAAGTGAAGAAACAGGTTCGACATACTTCATGACGACTAAGAGAGTAAAGGCGACTGTAAGCCTCTTATAACCGCTTCCAATAGACATACGCATAACCTTTAGTCCATATTCCAGTTTTTGATGGAAAGCAACCCAATTGGCCCTTGCGCCAAACTGTACGTGACAGCCCAAATCTTCCACAAAGAACTTTCGTGTGGGTTCTTAATCCATACGAGAATTGCGGGAGCGGTGCCGCATCCAACCCAAAACCCAAATGTGATATAGAAGATCACCAATAACCATAGTTCTTGCATGAGTTGAGCTCCTTTAAGTGCCTAACGCCTTTTCCTCGACGCATTCTTGATGCGCTACTGGCAATTTATTCGTCATACAAGGCCCATTTTGTATTTAACCAATAATTGTATACAATAACATAATACGTTATCTAAGAGTCTTCCAGAATGACAAACCGCAACGCTGATTGGGTACGCTTCTTCAAATTAGAAGAGCAGTTCTTCGACGATGTACTCTCTTCCACAAATGAAGTTGAGTCCTTTGGTTCACATTGCTATCCAAAATACACTGAAGAATTTACCGAGTCGGGTCACCTTCGTCTGACCAAACCTCAACATATTCGCTGGATAGGTCACGTTAATGGCGATCAAAGCCTGTTCAATAAACTTCAGAAACAAGCCAAAGAAATTTACGACCTTCATCAATTTTTGACACTTTCGGAAAAAAGATGCTCTCGTGAACCTATTTTTTTAGTTGATGCTACGCGTATCGGTGTTTACAAAAACGTTGCGCACTCTTCGAATCTAATCACGAGCTCTGACGAAGTGAGCTTAGTACGAGGTAAATATAGCGATACACCGGAACGCGACATTCAAAACTATAACGACATGCGAAAGGATTTAATTGACCTTGGGTTCAGTACCGCTACCGTTTCGTTAGCTCCAGTAACACTCTCTTTAAAAGTAAGCACGCAAGAGTTAGTGAACTACTTTGGTCGCGAAGATATAGTGTATAGGAGACAAACAGGTCACCAATATCGCAGCCGAGTATATTGGGATCGACAATCTAGACCTATGAAACTTGGTTTCTTTATTAGCTTATCTCCAATTACTTACCATTGCGTTGTCTCTCCAAGAGAATCACGCGAAGACTCGTACCTAAACAGTGGCGAAGCCATTCCTTTCGTCGGTCCTTGCGATGGTAAATTTTGGATAAGCAAGACCTCATAATGCGGTTTATGAGGTCCCTAACCACTTAACTTATGCTTGCTCTTCGACGTCAGACGATTCGGCAGTCTTTTTCTCAGCGATCATCTTTTTCGTACCAC
The DNA here is from genome assembly GCF_041467515.1 of Vibrio sp. 10N.247.311.12. Classification (NCBI taxonomy): domain Bacteria; kingdom Pseudomonadati; phylum Pseudomonadota; class Gammaproteobacteria; order Vibrionales; family Vibrionaceae; genus Vibrio; species Vibrio sp. 10N.247.311.12. The sequence goes on along the minus strand of NZ_JBFSUV010000032.1, from coordinate 4,199 downwards.
CGATAGCTAACAATATGCCACCGACAGTTGGAAGTAATTGAAGCATCGCGAGATTTTTAACATCTTGCGGAAGATTGTTTCGTAAAGCTACTTCGGCAATGAATTCAAATAGTGGGTAGCCATTTACTGCGGCTTGGAAAAAAAATGACAGACCGCAACACAGCATTAGTATCAAACCAATGCACGTAATTCTAAAGTTAAAGTTCTTCATGTTGTTGTTCATAATGTACCTTATTTATGCTGACTGATTGGTTCAGTTCATTTATACACGCCCCATTCTCTCCTTTTAGAAATTAGCGAAGCCAATATCGCACCTTAATTGACAAAGCATCGTTTCAGGGACCGACAGCTCGGTAAACGTCACGCCAATCTCATAGTCGTATCAATTTAATCGCTGATATAGCCCTGCTTATTTGAATTTCTTGGTTCGACACTGAGATATCCTCAGCTTACGTAGCCAATCTAAACCCGTGATTTTGGGTTGGCATTGAAATTTTCTGCGGTTGAGTGCCATGGCACAGCCCCGAATACGCACGTTTCCCACAGCGTTCGCAGCAAAAGAAAACTGGAGTAAATGATGACTACAAATACGACTTCGACCAACACAGAAACCAATAGTGCTGTCCGGTTAGTGGCGGCATTAAAGGTTTTAGGTGTCACCGATGATACGCCCCTGCATTTGCGCCAATTGCTCATAAGCAGCATTTTATCGGTCGCGAAATTTAATGATGATGCAGATTTAATTGATATTTGTGAGTTTTCTCTGGCTCGTTTGCAAACCGAACTTGAGGATGATGTCAGCGAAAGCGCGGGTTCACCGATTCATTGATAAGAGGAACAAGCCATGAAATTCAATACAAAGTACCTTCTTTCTTGCGTGGCCATAAACTGGTTAATGTCCATCGGTGTCGCTAATGCTGAGTCAGATAAAGTGAATTTGCATACATGGAAGCAGTACGGCGAAGCTGCGTCAGGAGACTGGACGGTGAGTTCAGATGGCCAAAGTGTCTACCAAAGCATCAACGGACACCCCACTGCGTTTATGAGTGCAACCAAATACGAATATCGAACCTTCAAAGGGGTCATTCAAGTAGATGCGGGAGCTGGAGACGATGACTACATCGGGTTCATTTATGGCGATCCTACTGCTGGTGGTTTTTACCTCTTCTCATGGAAAAAACTGCCAACCGGCGCAGACAATGGATTCAGTTTAATTTATTTCGATGGCACCTTAGATGAGATGAAATCATATGGCTGGACGGTTCATGATGTTGAACAAGGCCAAAACACCATCTTGGGTAAGAAGCGAAATGTAGAATGGATGCATGGCCAGCCCTACCAATTTGAAATGCAGCTATTTCCGAATCGGATCGTGACCAAGTTAGATGGCGCTACAATCTTTGACGTCAATGATCTAACCGTTGCACCGGGATATTTCGGCTTCTTCAACTGGTCACAAGGGAATGTGCGTTATAACTCCATTCAGCAACTGTATCCACCTATCGCTGAACACAAGACTGGCGATATATCACAAGGGACTCCTTTTACGGTGGCCGGGACTTGGACAGACAAAAACCCAACCGACTCTCACACCTGCATGGTAAGCCAGCAACCGTATTATGGTTTAGTGACGATGACGCCCCCATGCACCTTTACCTATACCCCATCACCAGATAATGATGGCATTCAGACATTCAAATATAGAGTGACTGACGAGTCGAACTTGTTTACAGACGGGATTGTCGATGTGAATGTACGTTCGAGTGGAACATCTTTCACGTTGCCACCACACCTTATATCTGGACAAGAAAAAAATGTCTTCACCCAAATCAAGTCAACAAAGACTGACGGAAAGCCCGTGGTCAATATAATCAATAAGCCTAACTTTATGCGATTAAATGACTTGGGTGTCATCGAAATGAATCCGACGGATGATGATCTTGGGATGCATCACGACATCACCTTTGAAACGAGCGATGGCCTCTCGACGTACAATGCAGGCACATTTGATATTCAGGTCATACCCTCGACAAACAATGACTACTTGAACCAAAACTTCGAAATTATCACCTCTGATGTGCAGCTGCTGAATTTGGACAATACGCCTCACACACTAGTCACCATTCCAGCACTTGAAAGTGGTGAAGGAAATTTAGTGGAAGGCCCACATGAGGCTTTAATCACCGCTGATGCCAGTAACACCCATGACATGATGGTTGGTGATAAGATTGCCGCACCAGGTGATACGGTATCTATCACGGTCAACCTTGATAAAACAGGGACAGCTTTACCCATTTTCTATTTTACTCCGGATGCAGAAATAGCGAACTTTAGCATTGAATTCCCTTGGATCGACTCACCTCATGATTGGCGATACGTCGTTCAGAGAACTTGCTCAGACGCCGATTCAAATCGATGTGATCGAACATTGGAGATGGACCGGTTGAAAGCACCAACTGGCAACTTGCAAGTCTTTCTCAGAAAGAGTGCCAATGCTGAGTATCATAGTTATGGTTTTGCTGACCCTTCCACTTGGCGCGATTCCGATTTGGACGAACACCTTGCGACACTCAGTGAAGGTGACATAGTGGCCATCAACATCAATCAGAAATCAGATGCACTGAACGACTTCATCAATCAAGTTATCACACAGTTTGGTGATGGCGATTTGAGTAATAAGCTATCAAATATTGAAGACCAAGCGATCTTGCTCTATCGAATTGGAAGTGGAGTAAAAGAATATAAAACACAAAAGAGTACACGCTGGGGGACATCTGCGGTGACATGGTTGAGTTTGAACCAGTAACAGATGGAAGATGAAAAAAATTGCTCCCAATGGGAGCAATTTTTGTTTTAGTTAAAATTGTTCTGGTACTCGAATACCATGACTACGTAACAACCTGATGAGGTTGGACTGCACGTAAGCCAAAGTACATTCGCACCCTTCAAAATAACCTTTGTCGATAGCCAAACTGGTATTTCGACGAAGTTTTTTGTTTTGTTCATCTTCTCGGAACTCAAATAAGAGCGCCTTAAGATCATCTTCTAAGCTGTTTGTTTGAGTTGGGGCTGTTTCATTCGCTACAGATTCCGAAGCTTGAAGTTTCATCCATGACCAAACATAGCTTTTGTTAGACTGCATTGATTCAGCAAATCTTCCGATAGTCCTTATGGATTGATGTTTCGCATACTTAGACCATAGGGGCTTGGCCAATTCATCAGTCAGGAATGGGACAAACTTAATTGACATCGTTTCTTGTATGTTTTCATTCGAAGCACGCAGTGGAACGATTAACGTATCCCCAAATTCGACAAATGAATGAGACGCAGCCATTAAGAACTCAATTGAGTAGTTTCTGGTCGGTGTAAGTAACCCGTGTTTGCTCGTATCGTAATCAAAATGATTATCGTGACGTCGTAAGCACAAGTACTCATGAAAGGCAGTACTAAACTTACATGGGGTAAGAGAGTTATTAATCATAACCCACTCAGCATCTATCACTTTATTGAACATGAGAACGCTCCTCTTGCTTTACTTCCAAACCCATCACGACAGGTAAAAAAGTACGTTGAAACTGACCAGCCACCAGCACGTCGCCAACGTAAATAAATTGGGAACCGGCATGTTCAGCTGTTTCAGGAGTGAAATTAGGGTTAGGTACGAATTGACGAGTGCATTCAAGTGCAACAACGGTCCAATCACTGGACATTGCGAACTCTTTGCTCTGTTGAGTCGTGTAACCTTGGTTGAGGTAATGCTGGTAACTTTCCTCGACTAAGAATTCATCACGAATCGTAAGTTGTTCACCAACAGGGATCGTCTCTGCACCAAATTGACAATCTGCAATTACAGTGGAAGATGACAAGCCAATGATGCAAGTGAGTGCAAATTTGCTCATTAGGTTACAATTCAAATTTGCTGGTTTTGTTGTGAAAGACATAGTAATTCCTCGGTATATTTCGTGCGTAAGCACATGGGGTTTAGTAAGTGCAGATGTCATTTTTTAGAATGAATATCGATTTCTGAACTGCATGATTTAAGGACCACCTCAAGATTCTCTTCGGGGATCTCGTTAACTAGGCGACCTAAAAAATATTCCACAACGACGGCTACATCAGCACCTTCTAGATGCATTGCGACCGGTTGCATATTTCGGAGCATTCCGATCAGTCATTTCGGGATTATCCGATCACCCATT